>CAITGN010000370.1:0-4760 GCA_903891965.1 uncultured Bacteroidota bacterium | reverse complement strand
CACCCACTATTTGAATGTCATTATTTTCCGTCTTTGCTTTTTGCGCTTTTTTAGTCCCTGCCATATAGCAAAATAACAGATTCTAGCCCATTTAGTTGTAGAAATTTGTACCCTCTTTTTTACTTCAAAATGTGGATAGCTTTGAAATGATTTTCTTGTTTTCCACAAACGCAATTTCAGTCGTTATAGCTAGTAATTTGGTCCTACTAACCCATCGAAACCTACCCTAAAAAACAATGAACAAAGAAATTCAACTCTCAGACAACGAACTCATTCAATCTTTTCAAGACGGTAATTCTCGTGCTTTTGATGCCTTATTAGAGCGTCACCAAAACAGAATTTACAATGCTATTTTATTCATGGTAAAAGACAGCTACTTAGCCGAAGATTTAATTCAAGAAATTTTAATAAAAATTATCGACAACCTTCAACAAAAAAAGTATGCTGAAGAAGGTAAGTTTTTACCTTGGGCTTTACGCATCTCTCACAACTTTGTAGTAGACCATTTTAGAAAAGTAAAACGCACACCCACTATTAAAACAAGTGATGACCAGGATTTATTTGAAATTATCAAACACGCCGACCATCCTGCCGACTATAAAATGACCCGCAGTCAAACGCATAAAAATATTCAAGAATTAGTTGACCTACTTCCTGAAGAACAAAGAGAAATTATTGTGCTAAGGCATTATGCCAATTTAAGTTTTAAAGAAATTGCACAAATGACTAATTGCAGCATTAACACTGCACTTGGAAGAATGCGTTATGGCTTAATAAACTTAAGAAAGATGATGGCTGAGCGCGGCATGAGCCTTTAACGCGCTTTACTGGCGCTACATTGTAGCCAATTCAAATATTCTTTAGCATTGGGCGTATAACCCACCGGATTGGATAATAATTTTTGATCGGGACTCATGACCACGTATAATGGCTGCGAGGACTGATTAAAGTTCTCCGCTTGGAAAGTGGCCCATAAATCGCCCACACTTGTGATTTCTTTTTTAGCCCCAGCAGTGGTGGTATAAATGAAGCGCTTATCAACAGGAAGTAAGGCTTTGTCATCTACATATAAAGAAACGAGTATAAAATTATTTTGAATAAAGTTCATCACTTCAGGATCGGTCCAAACATTCTCTTCCATCTTACGACAGTTCACACAGGCCCAACCAGTAAAGTCAATAAGAATAGATTTGTTTTGCTGTTTCGATAAAAGAACTGCCTTTTCGTAATCATTTACCACATTCGCATGTAGTCCAGCCTGTTCAGCGGTATTGGTAAACAAACTATAATGTGTAGGTGGCGGGAAGCCACTTAAGAATTTTAATAAATAAGTATTCTTAGGCGCCATACCCACTATTAAAATTATACCAAAAGCAAAAGCTAAAACTGCGCCTATTTTTCTGCCACCTGAAATTTTCTCTCCTTTTACATCATGAGGTAATAATAATTTTCCTATTAAATAAAGTGCTAATGCAATACTTATAATAGCCCAAATACCTAAGAACACTTCTCTTTTGAGTAGTCCCCAATGCTCTACTAAGTCGGCATTAGATAAAAATTTAAAGGCCAAGGCTAATTCTAAAAAGGCCAATACTTTTTTCACCGTATCTAACCACCCACCCGATTTAGGTAAACTTTGTAACCATTGAGGGAAGATGGCAAATAAAGAAAAAGGCAGGGCTAAGGCTAAACCAAAACCGGCCATGCCATAGGTTAATGCCCAAGCACCTCCTTGTAAAGAGCCTACCAGTAAGGTTCCTAATATAGGACCCGTACAGGAGAAAGAAACAATGGCTAAAGTAATAGCCATAAAAAATATACCTGCTATACTACCCAATCCGCTTTTGGAATCGGCCTTATTGGCAATACCACTAGGCAAACTAATCTCAAAAAATCCAAAAAAGGAAATACTGAAAAAGACAAATATGATAAAGAAAATAATATTTAACCAAGGGTTGGTTGAAATACTATTAAAAATTTCTGGTTGTACATTACCTAGAACATGAAAGGGTAAACTGGCTAAAACATAAATTAAAAATATACTTAGGCCATAAAGTAAACCTTTTTTAATACCTTGCTTTCTAGTTTTAGAACGCTTGGTAAAAAATGAAACCGTTACGGGTATCATTGGAAATACACATGGGGTAATTAAGGCAATTAACCCACCTAAAAAACCAAGTAATAATAATTCCCAAGGACTTGAACTAGTATTGGTTGTAGCCGCCTCAGCACCACAGGCATTTGCAGGAGCTTGAGTAGCCGTTGCGGGTAAAAGAATTTGAAACCCTGCTACTTTTTTCCCATTGGCAAGTGCCACTGAAAAAGGAATTTCTAAACTCAAAAAAGAATCGGCCTTGGCCACATTTAAGACCATTAATAGTTGCAAACTATCGGGCTGAAAACCTTTAATGATTATATTTTGGGATAGATCAAATGGCTTATTGAATATAAAGGCCTTTGTGAATAATATATCTTTTTCTTGGATAGGCTTAATAGAAAAAACTGCTTTGTCTTGAAATTTTGCCGTTTCAATTTTCGAACTTATTTCAGGTGCATTTAAACCATCTGGATTTGTTCCATATACATGCCAACCTTCTTTTATTTGAACATTCGCCTTAACTAAATAGCTACTATCATTTAGAACAACTGCCTTTGCAGTAATAGCAATGGGGCCTTGTGCTTGCAATTGAAGCCTAGTAAGTGCAGTTATTAAAAATACAAAGCAGACAAGTATTTTATTCAAAATAGAATTATTAAAATTAGATTAATTCAAAGCTACTTCAAAAGCAACCTTTGCTGGAGGCAAACAACGATCATCGTTGCAAATACTATATTCAACCAAACCCACTAAATTAGTCTTGCTAGCTACTTTTAAATTAACTGTTTGTACAAATTCAACTTTGTCACTAAAAAAGCTTAGCTCTGTTTTGAAATTTTTATCATACATTTTTTGCAATTTCCCATTCTCCTTAGTTTTACCCGTTAATTGAATTAAAGGGTTTTTACTAAAAGTAAAATGAGTTGGAATTGGACCGCCACTTACAAACTGAGAATACATATGCCAAGGTGCATCAATAGTAGCAGTGGCAACTATATCGTATTGTTTGTCAGATTTTTTAACAGCCGTAAAACTCCATTTTACCGGATTAGGTTTTTGTGCATTTACATTCAATGCAAATACTAGAGCACAAAACAAGACAATTAATTTTTTCATTTTCATTATTCTACATTGTTAAAACTCAATTCAAAAAACTTTCCAACCTAATTTTTCAATCCCAGTATTTCAAATACTTTTTTACCATCTATATTACTTAAAGCATTAGAGGTAGCACGCTCTGGATGCGGCATCATACCAAATACATTACGTTTATCATTACAGATACCTGCGATATCCATAGTAGACCCATTTGGATTCGCAGTACCGCCTACTTCTCCTTTTTCATCGCAGTAACGAAATAATATTTGATTGTTTTTTTCCAAATGCGTTAAAGTAGCTTCGTCTGCATAATACCTTCCTTCGCCATGTGCTATAGGAATTTGCAAAGCTTCACTTTTATCTGTTTTAATAAAAACATTTTTACAAATAAACTGTTGGTTCGCATTTTGTAATAAAGCGCCAGGTAATAAACCACTCTCGCATAAAATTTGAAAGCCATTACAAACCCCTAATACTTTTCCGCCTTTATTCGCAAACTCAATCACCGATTTCATCATAGGACTAAATTTAGCAATGGCTCCACAACGCAAATAGTCTCCATAAGAAAAACCTCCTGGCAGCACAATACAATCGTCTGTGGTGAAATGAGAAAGATCGCTGTCCTTATGCCATAACATTTCAACGGGATAGCCTAAATCTTTTTCTAATGCATCTTGCATATCTCTATCACAATTTGATCCCGGGAATACTAATACGCCAAACTTCATAGCTAAATTTTTTAATGCTTAAAACTAAGTGCCAAAGGTACCAAAAACCCTTAAAAAGACGAGGTTAAATTCTTCACTTAGCCAAGGTGGTTATACACAATAACCGCTGCCCCCGCCCAAAATAAGAGATTGGGTATGAGCAGTCTTTTGGGTGTAGCAAAGCCAAAACTGATAAAACTAGCCAAGGGCGCTATGACAATAGCGGAGGCATATAAGGCCTGTACAGAAAAAAGGATGGGTTGAAAAAAAGTTAGTATTAGAAGTAGAAAAAATACACCCCAGTATTTTCTTACCTGAATGATAAAGCGAGCCTGCTGTTCATTCCAATAAAAAAAGCCAGCTATTAATTGAACACCCATTACAATTAAGGCCAAAATAACATTGAAACTAGGCTGAACCAAAGGATTTTTCCAATCCAATTTGGGTAAAAATTGTCTGAAGTCGTTAATATTCCCTGTTAAAAAAACATAGGTAAAAATAAAGTAAAAGGGAAGTACTATGCCCATTATTAATACCAACCATTCTGCCAATTTAAAAGGCCTGATAATTAACAAAGCAAATAAAACAACGGGTATTAATATCGCAATAGGTTCATATAATATGATAGATATACCTACAATTAAACCAATATTAAATTCTAAGGTTTTGGGTTGATTTTGATCGTATAAGCGAAGCAATTTTACTAGTATCCAAATAACTAATGAATTCGCAATTAAACCTGCACTTATAACATCCCAATAAGGGAACATGGCTGTTAATATAATATAAGTGAAGGCAGGTATATAACTAATTTGCTGAAACATTTTAAAATTACTCAGCAAAATATTTAATCGAAT
>CAITGN010000369.1:0-4558 GCA_903891965.1 uncultured Bacteroidota bacterium | reverse complement strand
TTAATGAGCGATGCCTTTACTTTTGGTGCTTTTTTAATCTCTTATGGTACAGTCCGTTTTTCAACGAACGGATGGCCTAATTCAAATGAAGTTTTTAGAAGTTTCCCATTCGCTCCAGAAGGGGTACATGCACCCTTGGTGTTTGTAAGTATCATGACTTTTATTTTAATTGTTAGCTCTGTAACCATGGTATTGGCAGTACATGCTGGTAAGAATATGGATAAGCAAGGCGTGGTTAGAAATATGATCTTAACTATTATTGGAGGTATTGCCTTTTTAAGTTGTCAAGCATGGGAGTGGAATCATTTATTTCATGAAGGTGCTTGGTGGGGTGCGAATCCTTTTTTAAATGCAGATGGAACAGCGAGCTCTACTAATTTTACCAATTTCTTTTTTACCATTACTGGTTTTCATGGCTTCCACGTATTTAGCGGGGTAGTTATTAATATCATTATGCTTATCATGACACTGATGGATAAGTTTGAACAAAGAGGTCATTATTTAATGATTGAAAAAGCAGGTTTATACTGGCACTTTGTAGACCTAGTATGGGTATTTGTATTTACTATCTTTTATTTATTATAATTAGCATTCAAAAATTTATATGTCACATTCACACACAGACCACGAAGCGCATAACGCAGAAGCAATGGCGGAAATTAAAAAAGTAACCATTATTTTATCGGTATTTACGATCATTGAATTAATCTTAGGTTTCTGGATGATTAGCATGACTTCAGTGGGCTTAAAATTAGCTATTAAAGGAACCATTGTTATTTTAATGATGGCTAAGGCTTTTTATATTGTTGCTTATTTTATGCACTTAAAGCATGAAGTAAAAAACTTAATAATGACTATTATTGTGCCATTGTTATTATTTGTATGGTTTATTGGCGCTTTCTTATGGGATGGTAATTCATTTAGAAATTTACGTAACGACTACGATTCTTATTTTAAAGAGCAAGCTACTATTAAGGTGGAGAAGAAAGAAGGGGAAGAGCACGGAGCAGCAAAACATGAAGCTACAGATGCAAAGCATGAAGCTACTGATGCTAAACATGAAACCATAGGCACAAGTCATGAAACGGCTAAACCTGCAGTAGAACCCTATTATTAAAAACTAGGCATAAAAAATTGTAACTCATAAAAATAAAACCACCTCAATCATAGAGGTGGTTTTTTAAATAGTAAAAATGTCTAAGAAATCCATTTACGGTTTATTAATTGCGCTGGTAATACCTGTTGCTTGTTACCTGTGGTTGAAATCGGCAAGCGATACTGCTGTTATTATGCCTCGCCATTATTTATTAGACACCGTTATGGAGCAAGTGGTGGATGGTAAACAAAAATCGGATAGCATTTGGCATACCACTAAGAATATTCAATTGGTGAATCAATTAGGCGATACCGTTAATTTATATGACCAGCAAGGCAAAATAATTATTCTGGATTTATTTTTTACCAGCTGTGGTAGTATTTGCCCAAGGCTTACAAGTAACATGAGTAAGTTGCAACAATCTTTTTCTAGAGGAGGAGATGTGCGTAAAAAGGTAGATACTTCTATTGTTCATTTTATGTCCATTAGTGTAGACCCTGTTAGAGACAGTGTTCCTGTATTAAGAGCCTATGCCAATAAGACGGGTGTGATAGCCGACAACTGGTGGCTACTCACTGGTAATCGCGATTCAATTTATAAGTTTGCTTATGAAGAATTAAAAGTGGATCAATTTAGCGAAGAGCCCATTAGCCCCGATTTTGTGCATACCAGCCGCTTTATTTTAATTGATAAAAAAATGCAAGTGCGCGGCTATTATAATGGATTAGATTCTACTTCTATTTTAAAACTAGCCAAGGATGTAGGGTATTTAATGCTAGAAAAAGATAAGACTAAGAAAAATAAAATATTTCAAGATATTATAGACCTAAGCTGGCTATGGCTAATAATAGCCTTACTAGTAAGTTGGTTTGTTTACTATTTTAATACTAAATTTAATAAGAAAACAACAAAATAAAATACGAATATGTTGAAACCTATTTTACAAAAGAACGACAAACAAGCGAAATTATTAATTGGAGTATTTTCGGTAGTAGTATTTGTAGCCGTAAGCTTTTTAACTAAGTTTACTATTACAGTAGAACTGCCTTTTGACAAACATATATTTGCTTTAGCGAACGCCATCATCAATGCTATAGTAGCTGTTTTATTAGTAGCAGCATTAGTGGCAGTGAAGCAAAAAAAATATACAGCGCATAAAAATATTATGCTAACAGCGCTTTTATTGTCTGTTTTATTTTTAGTCTCTTATATCGCACATCATTTATTAGCAGGGGAGACGAAGTTCGGCGATACCGACCATGATGGTATTGTAAGCATTGCAGAACAAGCAGTAGTGGGTAATTTAAGAGCCTTCTACTTTATTTTATTATTTACCCATATTATTCTAGCAGCTACCAGCTTGCCTTTTATATTATTTACCGCTTACCGTGGTTTAACAAGCGAATTTGAAGACCATAAAAGAAAAGCAAGAAGAATTTGGCCTATATGGTTCTATGTAGCAGTTACTGGGCCCTTGGTGTATTTAATGATATCGCCTTATTATAGTTAAATCCCTAATTCTTTAACTGGGTCCCAGAAATGTTTTTCGAAATCTATAATGGTTTCGTTTTTCACTTTTATTTTTTCTTTGGCAAGTAGTTCTTGCATAGTTGTAGGCGTTGCAAAATGCGCTTTACCACTTAGCATTCCATTTCTATTTACCACTCTATGCGCTGGTACCTTGGGTTTAACTCCATGTGATGCATTCATCGCCCAGCCCACCATCCGCGAGCTGCCACCTGTTCCTAAATATTTTGCAATAGCTCCATAGCTAGTAACACGACCTTTGGGAATAAGGCGCACTACATCAAATACATTTTGAAAAAAATCTTTAGTCTTTGGTGTGTATTGCATTAGAAATTTTATGGTTGCTCAATTCTTTTATAAGAAGTAACCTAGTTTTGACAGGCTCAGGCACTGCCTCGTATGCATAAGGGCAGTGTCTGCAAGCATTGCCACAGCAATAGCCTCTTTGCTTATGGTATAATTCAGTAAACACATATTTACCATCTACATCTATATAATATTCTACGCCTTCAATCATTTTTTTAATATTCCTTTGCTTTAATTTTCGTTTTTAGCTTTCGTTTATTTAATCTTCATTTGCTTTAACGCCTCTTTCTCTTTTTGCATCATGAGTTTCTGTTACTTCAAAGGCAGCAATCATTTCTTTGAGGGTTTCATCTTTTGCAATGGGTAATGCTTTATCAATTTTAAATTGAATATAGTGAATGCGATTACTACTAGCAATATTTAATCCCTCATAATATGTTTTAATAGCACAGCGCTGGTCCCATTTATCCGATTGCATAAATGCAGTTCCATATACATCATCGGTAGAAGTCAATAGTGTTAGGCCGTATAGCTCAATGACTGTTTTTGTAAACAAGTATAAATTAGGGCTATCTGTTTTTAAATGTACTATACCTCCGGGTTTTAGAAATTGCTGGTATAGTCTTAAAAACTGGGGATGGGTTAAACGCTTTTTAGCTTTAGACAATCTTAATTGAGGATCGGGAAAAGTAATCCATATTTCATCTACTTCTTCTTTGGCAAAATACTGAATGCTTTGTTCTATCTGCGTTCTAACAAAGGCAACATTTTTGATGGCTTCTTTATTGGCAATACTGGCGCCTTTCCAAATTCTATTACCTTTAATGTCCAGCCCTAGAAAATTTTGTTCAGGAAATAGTCGCGCCAAACCCACCGCATACTCTCCACGCCCACAGGCCAGTTCCAATGTAAGGGGCTTATTGGGGGTATTGTTTTCAGCACTAATATTAGAGCTAATTTCAAGGGCATCCAATGAAATGGGGTAGTCGCCCAAGCTTAATTTTTCAAAAAAGGCATTCCATTTTCCGGGCATACCCTGTGGGTATTCCAGCACATTCTCGTACTGCTTAATGGCTGCAAATTTGATGAGTTTTTTCTGGCCCATGGGGCAAAGATAAAGCTTAGCCAGTCAATATATTGGGCTTTTTGGGTCTCATCATAAAATCGTATATTAGAGATACGAATTTCCTTGCTTTAAGCTAATTATAAACCACAATTACGACAATGGCATCCTCTAAAAAAAATTACATAAATACTTTGGCTATTATTGCTTCCTTGGGGGGCTTTTTATTTGGCTATGATACCGCCGTTATTTCCGGCACCATCAATTTTGTATCAGCACAATTTCATTTAGATGCCATTAGCACAGGTTGGTATGTAAGCTCTGCCTTGGTAGGATGTATTAGTGGTGTTGCCATGGCGGGTGTTTTAAGCGATAAATATGGCCGTAAAAAAGTACTTATTTTATCGGCTTTGTTTTTTGGACTTGTACTAGCGCTAATTTCAAGTGTATCCAATGAAATGGGGTAGTCGCCCAGGCTTAATTTTTCAAAAAAGGCATTCCATTTCCCGGGCATACCCTGTGGGTATTCCAGCACATTCTCGTACTGCTTAATGGCTGCAAATTTG
>CAITGN010000368.1:0-4957 GCA_903891965.1 uncultured Bacteroidota bacterium | reverse complement strand
GTTGGAGTGTGAAACACTATTTCCAGACATCGGCTTCTTTCCAGTTAATTGACATACTCTAGCCATGAGAAATTATTTTTTACGGACGGCAAAGGTAAGTAAATAACCTTTACAGTCCCATTTATTTTAGTGTTTTTTTGAAAATTAGGCCATTAAAACAAAAAAAAGGCTAAAATGCTGGTTTTCATGAACCTATAAGGCGTTTGGGAAGCCTTAGGCATACATTTCTGCCCTTAATTCTTGCACCCTTTTATCTTCCATATATTCATCAAAAGTCATCAATCTATCAATGATGCCTTTAGGGGTTAATTCTATGACTCTATTGGCCACTGTTTGCATGAAAGTATGGTCATGAGAGGTAATTAGCACCACACCTGGGTAGTTTTGACAGCCCTCGTTGAAGCTTTGGATACTTTCAAGGTCTAAGTGGTTGGTAGGCTGATCCAAAATAACCACATTCGGGTTTTGAAGCATCATTTTACTTACCATACAACGCACTTTCTCCCCTCCGCTAAGTACATTGGTCTTTTTGGATACATCATCTCCACTAAATAACATCTTGCCTAAAAAGCCTCTAATAAAGGGTTCATCGGCGTCTGTTACATGGGTAGGTACATATTGTCTTAACCAATCCATTAAAGTATAGGCTTCATTAAAAAAGCTATTATGCTCCATAGGTAAATAAGCACTCGTAATAGTAGTTCCCCACTCATAAGTACCGCCATCGGCTTTACCATTGTTATTAATAATATCGAAAAAATAAGTAATAGCTAAAGGGTCTCTACTTAAAAAAGCAATCTTATCGTTTTTACTTACAGAAAAAGAAACGTCTTTAAATAATATACGACCATCTACTTCTTTTTTCAATTTCTCTACATTCAAAATTTGGTTACCCACTTCACGTAGTGGTTGAAAAATAATACCTGGATATTTTCTGTTAGATGGTTCAATTTCTTCAATGGTTAATTTCTCTAAAGCCTTTTTACGAGAAGTAGCTTGTTTACTCTTACTTGCATTGGCAGAGAAACGGGCAATGAAATCTAATAAGGCTGCACGCTTGTCTTCATTCTTTTTATTCTTATCAGACATTTGACGCGCCATTAATTGAGACGACTCATACCAGAAAGAATAGTTACCTGTAAATGTTTTTATTTTAGAACGGTCAACGTCTGAAACGTGCGTACACACTGTATCTAAGAAGTGACGGTCGTGACTTACTACCAGTACAATATTTTGATAATCGGCTAAGAAATTTTCTAACCAACCAATGGTTTCAATATCCAAACCGTTGGTAGGCTCATCTAATAATAAAATATCAGGATTGCCAAATAGCGATTGTGCTAATAAAACTCGAAGTTTAAAATTACTAGGAATGTCTTTCATTAAGTCTTGGTGCATTGCTTCTTTCACGCCTAAGTCACTTAATAAACTTGCTGCATTACTTTCTGCTTCATAGCCACCCATCTCTCCAAACTCTGCTTCCATCTCTCCTGCTTTAATACCATCTTCTTCTGTAAAATCTTCTTTAGCATACAAAGCATCTTTGGCATGCATTACTTCCCACATACGCTTATGCCCCTGCATCACCGTACTCAATACAGTTTGTTCATCAAACTCAAATTGATTTTGTTTTAAGACCGCCATACGTTCTCCTGGCGTTATCTCCACTGTTCCTTTGTTGGGTTCAATTTCCCCACTTAATATTTTTAAAAATGTAGACTTACCTGCACCATTGGCACCAATAATACCATAACAGTTTCCTTTCGTGAAGCTAATATTTACTTCATCGAATAAAACCCTTTTACCATAGGCCAAAGTGACGTTTCTTGCACTAATCATTGCTAAACTATTTTTGAGGCTGCAAAGTTAATCCTTTTTAATTTACCAATTTGATCTGGCATTGGCCGTAACGGCTAAACTTTCAAAAGCCCCTTCCAAATACTTAAAATGGGCTGCCATGGCAATCATAGCGGCATTGTCGGTGCAGTATTCAAAAGCCGGAAGAAATACCGTGGACTTGGTTTTTTCAGCAAGCTGGGCCACCCCATTTCGAAGACCTGAATTGGCACTCACACCCCCTGCAATACAAAACTCATGTATGCCCGTTTCTTGAATAGCCTTTTTAAGTTGTTTTAGTAAAATCTCTACAATAGTGTTTTGAACAGAAGCACATAAATCATTCAAATTTTCTTGAATAAATTCGGGCGATTGTTTTTGTAAAAAATATAAAACACTTGTTTTTAATCCACTAAAAGAATAATCTAAATTGGGTACCTGAGGTTTCGCAAAAACAAAGGCCTTGGGATTCCCTTTCTGTGCTAATTTATCTAATAAAGGCCCACCAGGATAAGGCAGTCCTAAAAGTTTTGAAATTTTATCAAAGGCTTCTCCTGCAGCATCATCAATGGTTTCACCTAGTATAATCATTTCAGAAGCGCTATTACATCTTACAATTTGTGTATGTCCTCCACTCACTGTTAAACATAAAAATGGAAAACTTGGTTTAGGATCGTCTATTAAATTCGCCAGTACATGTGCTTGCATATGATGCACAGCAATTAAAGGTTTATTTAATGCCAGCGCTAAAGATTTTGCAAATTGTGCACCCACTAATAAACTACCAATTAAACCAGGGGCTTGCGTAAAAGCAATAGCATCTAATTTTTCTAAACTTTCTGTAGGTGTATTTTCAGGGAAGGCTTTTTTTAAAGCGGCGTCTACCACCGGCACAATATTTTCCATATGAGCTCTGCTGGCTAGTTCTGGTACTACCCCACCAAATTTTTCATGCACGGTTTGATTGGCAATAAAATTGGAAAGGATTTTTCCATTCACAATAACGGAGGCTGCGGTTTCATCGCAGGAAGACTCTATAGCTAATATTGTAATGGGTTTTGTATTCACCCCACGAAGATAAAGCTTAAAAAAATACGAATATTACTTAGTTCTAATAGCTTCTACAGGATTCATTTTAGCAGCAATGGAGGCAGGAATAATACCTGAAACCACGCCTAAAATAATACAGATACTGAAGGCTAGAAAAATAATACTAGGTGCGATAGTGATCGCAAATGGAAGGAATGAACTTAGTGCTAGTGTGAGCATCCAAACTAAAAATAAACCCACTAGCCCACCTATAATACACAAAAATGCACTCTCTAATAAAAACTCATATAATATAGAAGAACTTTTGGCACCTATTGCTTTTTTCAGTCCAATTTGACTGGTTCTTTCTCTCACAGTTACAAACATAATATTGGCCACACCAAATGCACCCACTATTAAAGAAAGTCCTGCAATAGCCCAGCCTCCTTGATTTACGGCACCAAATACACTTTCCACTTGGTCTTTAAATTGGGCAACATCATTACAGGTGAAATTATCTTCCTGCGTAGGACTTAGTTTTCTAATTTGACGCATAATGCCTGTTAATTCTTCTTGCAATGCCTTGGACGTAATGCCTGGTTTAGGTTGTACCATAATAACGGGTCCTAAATTATCTGGATTATAAACCGATGCCATATAATTATGGGTAACAATGGTACTTTTATCATAGTCATATCCATTAATAATAGCAGAACCTTGTTTTTCAATTACGCCTATCACTAAAAGCTTACGGCCTTTGTAGGTAATGGTTTTACCCACTCCTTTATCTGCCTTGCCATATAATTCCTCTGCTACTTTATATCCTATAACTACAAAAGGTACTCCACGCGTAAAATCTGATTCACTTAAAAACCTACCATAGCCAATATTAAAAGATTGTATATTTTTATACTCAGGTGTTATACCGTATATATTAACGCCTTTTAATATATTATCCTCATAAGAAAAAGACTCTTGGGTTTGCATCACAAAAGCCATGTTGGATGCCAGTGTACTCTTCTTTTTAACGAACTCCATTTCCTCCATTTTCATACTTGGACGCTTAACAAATTTCCACCAAGGGTATTCTGGGCCTCCGGAATAATCCCATTTATCGATATAGACCGAATTGTTTCCAAAACTGGATAAATCGCTTTTGATTTTTGATTGTAAACTATCAATGGTGGCCAAAACCCCAATAATACAAAAGATTCCAATGGTGATACCGAATAAGGAAAGAAAGGTTCTTAGCTTATTGGCTTTTAATTCTCCCAAGGCCATTTTGAAGCTATTCCAAAGTATAGTTAGCACTTTAATCATGGTATAAAATTAAGTCAATATATGTTCTCAGCTCAATTTTTATACGAGTGGTGAATAACTTATCTAAAGGGGGCTTTTTGAAGGACTTGTTTTAATAATTCTTAAAATCTAGGAAAAATCATGCTACGATTTATTCTAAGCTCGCAATTCGTACTTAACTTTGCATCGATTTAAAATACATCTTATTATGACCTTTAAGCAAATGTTTACATCCTCCGTGGGGAAAAAATTAGTAATGGCTTTCACGGGTATTTTCTTAGTCTTATTCTTAGTGGTGCATGCAGGATTAAATGCTTGTATTTGGGCAATGGACGGCGGCGTCATGTTCAACAAAGCGGCTCATTTTATGGGAAGTTTTGTAGTGCCTAGAATTTTAGAAATTGGACTTTTCTTAGGTATTTTTCTACATATCATACAAGGCTATATGCTAACCTTAGAAAATAGAAGCAAAAGAAAAGTGGGCTATGAAGTAAATTATTCAAAAGGTAGTAAATGGTATAGTAGAAGCATGGCCATTTTAGGAACTATACTTCTTATGTTTTTCATTATACACTGGAAACATTTTTGGATTCCTTCAAGAATTACAGGTGTTGCTGAAATGGATTTAGGCAATGGCTTTGTAGTACATAATTTATATGCAGTGATGCAAGACACTTTCCAAAATGTTTGGGTGGTTTTATTTTATGTAATTTCTTGTATCTCATTAGGCTATCACTTAGCACATGGTTTTCAAAGTGCTTTCAAAACGATTGGAGTGCATAATAAAAGATAC
>CAITGN010000367.1:0-1592 GCA_903891965.1 uncultured Bacteroidota bacterium | reverse complement strand
GCTATGGTGTATTCAGTGGCTTTAACATCATCAGACATTACTGCAATTTTTAATGCTCAAAAAGCATCCTTCGGTCTTTAAAAATTAAATATGAAAAAATACATAAGCACCTTCGCTATCATTATTGCTATTGCTTCTTGCATTCCTCCAGGAAAGCTAACGGAAGCTATGGATGCCAATACAAAATTAAATAGCAAGTATGATAGTTTAAAAAATAAACTAAATGATACGCTAAGTACTTTTAGTGCTAGTATAAGTAGTTTAAAAGAAAATTTAGATAATTTAAAAGACAGCATTAGTTATTATCAAGGTATAGCAGCAACTATTCCCGAGCCAACGCAGGGCGATGTTTTTTTAGAACAGATGGTTGGAAATTCTTTATTAACTAATTCGGAATTATCCACTATAAAAAATGCTAATGGGAAAAGTGGAGGAAATAATCTTTGGTTAGAAAGATTTAAATCAGATATAAATAAATACACAAGCTCAGATGTAGAAGTAAAACTAAATAAGGGTTTTGTATTTATAGATATTCCAATTAAAATAATGTTTGCAAGTGGAAGTGCTAAGCTTTCAAGTAAAACATCTCAGGTATTGACTGGCATTGCTGAATTTTTAAATGCGCAGCCTAGTATCATTTTTTTAATTGAAGGCCATACAGATAATAAAAACTTCAAAGCTACAAGCCAAAATAATAATTGGACTCTTAGTGTAAACCGCGCAGCAGAAGTTGCTCGAATTTTTCAAACTAAGTACAATATTGATCCAAGAAGGATGATAGCTACTGGGCGAAGCCAGTATTTACCAGTAGATGATAATAATACCCCAACAGGTCGTTTAAATAACCGACGCATTAGAATTGTATTGATGCCCTCGGTTAAACAACTAATGAACTTAAATAAACAATAAAATTATCAAAATGGAAATTACTATAGATGCCAGTATTATAAAATTGTCTAATAGAGAAGTACAAGTTTGTAATTTATTATTAACTGGAAATAGTACTACCAAAATTGCCAAAGAATTAAATATAAAATGCAACACAGTTTCAACGATAAAAAAATCAATATTTTATAAAACTAAAGCAACCAATCTTATTGAATTGTATGAGATATACAAACAAGCATAATTTATTTTTATTTTTCATCGTATTTTTTGCTATTCAATCAAATAGTCAAGTACTGACTCCCTATGCTTTAAATATGGGGGGCGGATTTAGTAATAATAACATGATGGAGTGGAGTATGGGTGAATCCGTTTCCATTGCCAATTTTTTGTCTAATGGGTATGCCTTAAATACCGGTGTTTTGCAGCCTAATACTAGTATTGTTACAGCAATAAATGAATATGGTCCCGCAGTATATGGCAGTCAAATTACGATAGGCCCCAATCCAACTTCCAATATTATTCACTTTAAAGGAAATTTTAACACTACTGGAAACCTAAAACTACAATTAATTGATGCCAATGCTAACGTATTAATTACACAAAATGCTGGTATAATTTTTAACAGCTATGAAAGTAATTTTTCATTAGAAAAATATTCATCAGGTATATTTTATATACAAGTATATTTTAAACCCAATGTTGGG
>CAITGN010000366.1:0-1718 GCA_903891965.1 uncultured Bacteroidota bacterium | reverse complement strand
GCACATGATATGTATGGAGGTACTTTTAGATTGTTCTCCAAGGTTTATGAAAAAATGGGTATCAAATTTATTTATGTTGATACTTCAGATGCTAATAATGTAGCAAAAGCAATGACACCTGCCACTAAATTAATTTGGTTAGAAACACCTACCAATCCCTTAATGAACATTAGTGATATTGAAGCCGTTTCTATTATTGGGAAAAAACATAATTGCATGGTATGTGTTGATAATACTTTTGCCTCTCCTTATTTACAAAACCCTTTAGATTTTGGCGCTACTATTGTTATGCATTCCGCAACAAAATATTTAGGTGGCCATAGTGATGTGATACAAGGTTGTTTAGTCATGAATGATCAAGCTTTAAGAGATCAATTATATTTTATTCAAAAAAGTACAGGCGCCGTGCCTGGCCCGCAAGATTGCTTTTTAGTTTTAAGAGGCATTAAAACATTGCATGTACGTATGCAAAGACATTGTGAGAATGGTATTCAAGTAGCAGCTTATTTAAGACAACATCCTAAAGTGGGTAAGGTATACTGGTGTGGCTTCGAGGATCATCCTAATCATGCTATCGCTAAAAAACAAATGCGTGGTTTTGGGGGTATGATGAGCTTTACTTTAAAAACCGATACCATTGAAGCGGCTACTAAAGTTTTGTCTAGCACCAAGGTGTTTTCATTAGCGGAAAGCTTGGGAGGTGTAGAGTCTTTAATCAATCACCCTGCAAGTATGACCCATGCTTCTATACCGCGTGAGCAAAGAATTGCCAATGGTTTATCGGATGGGCTTATTCGTTTAAGTGTAGGTATTGAAGATGCCGATGACTTAATAGCAGACTTAGCACAAGCCATTGGATAATGAAAGATGAGATTCATCAATTATTAGACCAAAAAGTAAAGCAGTACAACCATATTGAATTTATTGAGAAGGATCCAATTTGTATCCCTCATTTATTTACAAAGCAGCAGGACATTGAAATTGCTGGTTTTTTTGCTGCCATATTTGCCTGGGGTAATAGAACTACTATTATTAATAAAAGTAAGGAGCTACTAGAAAGAATGGATAATGCACCTTTTGCATTTTGTACCCAACACCAAGAAAAAGATTTAAAAAAATTACTAGGCTTTGCACACCGCACATTTAATGATACCGACTTGCTTTATTGTATTGAATTTTTTAAACAGCATTATAGTAAAAATGAAAGTTTAGAATCTGCTTTTTTTTATAGTAAAAGTATTGGTTCAATAAACAAGACCAACGCTGTTGAAAAAGCACTTATACATTTTCAAGATTATTTTTTCAGCTTAGATGATGCCCCTGCAAGAACCAAGAAACATATAGCAAGTCCTGTTTCGGGATCTACTTGCAAGAGGCTAAATATGTTTTTACGCTGGATGGTCAGAAAAGATAAACAAGGGGTAGATTTTGGTATTTGGAAAAAGATAAGCCCAGCAGACCTTATCATGCCTATTGATGTTCATGTAGCAAGGGTTTCAAGGGGTTTGGGTATTGTCAAAAGAACCCAAACCGATTGGCAAACAGCTATTGAATTAACCAATTATTGCCGAACTTTAGACCCCAAGGATCCTGTTAAATACGATTTCGCATTGTTTAGTTTGGGTGTGATAGAAAAATATAATTAAAGCAAATGGAGACGAACTTATTAGCATTAGAAAAATTAAGTACCCTAGAATTAGAGACTATGATCAATGATT
>CAITGN010000365.1:0-1751 GCA_903891965.1 uncultured Bacteroidota bacterium | reverse complement strand
TGTGGGCTAGCCTATATTCGACTTAGAAAGCCTCTTTCTTATTATCTTCAAAAAAGAGGGTCGGTTACCTACGGATTAAATAAATTATACCTCTTGATGGAAAAACAGCACAATCGTGGACAAGATGGTGCGGGTATAGCTACACTTAAATTAAATATTGAACCAGGTAATCCTTTTTTATATCGACTACGCAGTAATGCGCAACAACCTATTGCCGATTTATTTTATAAAATAGGTTTAGAAATTCAAGAGCTTGAAAAGTTTCAACCAGATATTGCGAAGCATCCTGGTTTAATGAAAGGACATTTACCTTTTATGGGTGAAATTTTATTGGGTCATTTGCGCTACGGTACGCAAGGAAAAAACAATCTTGAATTTTGCCATCCTTTTATTAAGCGCAATTTAGTGCCAGGTAAAAATTTAGCATTAGCGGGTAATTTTAATTTAGTCAACACCGATGAATTATTTGAAAAAATTAATCTAGATCCAGGTCCTTTTGAAAAGCAAAGTGATTTAGCAGCGATGATGGAAGTCATTCATCATTTCATAAGTAACGAAGAGTCCATAAATCCTAATAACCCCAATATTGCCGATGCCTTAAAAAAGGCCGTGCCTTTATTTGATGGAGGTTTTACAGTGGGTGGCTTGGTAGGCAATGGACATAGCTTTATTTTAAGAGATGCTCATGGTATTAGACCTGCTTATTATTATATCGATGATGAAGTGATTGTTGCTGCTAGTGAAAGAGCTGCTATCAGAACTACATTCAATGTTGCTGAAAATGAAGTCTTAGAACTTATGCCAGGTCAAGCCTTATTGGTTGACGATGAAGGGAAATACAGCATAGAGCAAATTATTGAACCTAAAGAAAGACGTGCTTGTTCTTTTGAAAGAATTTATTTTTCAAGAGGAAGTGATGAAAAAATTTATAGAGAAAGAATTGCCTTGGGTAATCATTTAAGTCAAATTGTATTAGAGCGCATTGACAACGATTTGAAAAATACCATTTTTTCTTATATTCCGAATACAGCTGAAGTTGCTTTTTATGGTTTAGTAAAAGGCATGGAGAAATACTTAAATAAAATTAAAGTTGAAAGAATTTTAAGTTGGGGAAATGATGTGACGGAAGAGAAGTTAGAGGCCATGATTAATCGTAAAATTAGACAAGAGAAAATTGCGATTAAAGATGTGAAATTACGCACATTCATTACAGAGGATACCAATAGAAATGAAATGGTGCAGCACGTATACGATATTACCTATGGCACAGTACGCAAGGATGAAGATACCTTAGTTATTATTGATGATAGTATTGTAAGAGGTACAACTTTGAAAGAAAGTATTATAAGAATGTTGTCTCGCTTAGGGCCTAAAAAAATTATAGTCGTTTCTTCAGCTCCTCAAATTAGATTTCCAGACTGTTATGGTATTGACATGAGTAAGATGAATGATTTCATTGCCTTTAGAGCGGTGATAGCATTACTAAATGAGAAGGGGATGGCCAATGTGATTGACGAAACTTATCAAAAAATTATTGCCTTAGAAGCTACCAATGAATTACATACTGAAAATGTAGTGCGTCAATTATACAAGCCATTTACGCCTGAAGAAATTTCAAATAAAATTGCACAGTTAATTACTCCTGAAGATATTAAAATACCTGTAGAAGTTATTTATCAAACCATTGAGGATTTACATGAATGTTGCCCAACCAATACTGGCGACTGGTACTTTACAGGTAATTACCCCAC
>CAITGN010000364.1:0-11044 GCA_903891965.1 uncultured Bacteroidota bacterium | reverse complement strand
TTACGGTGACCCTTACCAAAGAGGACTACTACCCTAGTTTTGAAACAAGTTTAAAAAAGCATGCTAAAACAGCAAATATTCCTGGATTTAGAAAGGGCATGGTGCCTGCTGGCTTAATTAAAAAAATGTATGGACAGTCTGTTTTCTCTGACGAAGTACTTAAAAAAGTAGAGGCTGAATTAAATCATTATATCAGCAATGAAAAATTAGAAATTTTTGCGCAGCCACTTCCTATGGATACGCAATTACTCCCTTTAGATGTGAATGCACCTACCACTTATGATTTTGCTTTTGAAGTTGGTTTAAAGCCAGCCTTTTCTTTAAATGTAAAAGGGATTAAAGTAAAACGTTACAAAGTAAAAGTAACCGATGAAATGATTCAAAATGAAGTGGAAAGAATTCAAACGCGTAATGGTAAAATGACCGATCCTGAAATGGTGGAGTCAGACGAGAATGTTATCAATATCACTTTCACTGAAACAGATAAAGACGGAAACGAAGTAGAAGGCGGTATATCAAAAGACAATTCTTTATTAGTAAAATATTTTGCAGAAAAAGCAAGAAAGCAATTCATGGGCAAGAAGAAGGACGACACAGTAGTCATCCAATTGAAGAAAGCCTTTGAGGACAAGGAATTAGACATTATTGTAGGTGATTTAGGTATTTCAAAAACAGACGCCGATAAATATTTTAAAATACTTATTACCAAGGTTGGTTTAGTAGAAAAAGCTGCCTTAGATGAGACATTATTTTTAGCAACCTATCCAAATGAGGCTATTAAAACAGAAGAAGAATTTAGAGCCGCTATCAAAAAAGATATTGAAGGTTACTATGAGCAACAAGCCAAAAATCAAATTCATGATCAAATTTATCATAGCTTAATTGATCAAACTAAAATGGAATTCCCAGTAGCTTTCTTAAAACGTTGGTTACAAAAAGGTGGAGAGAAGCAAAGAACAGAAGAAGAAACAGAAAAAGAATATCCAGTTTTCCAAGACCAATTAAAATGGACTTTAATTAACAGTCAATTAACCCTAGATCATAAAATTGAAGTAGTCGCTGAAGATTTAAAAAACTTCGCGAAGCAACAATTGATGAGTTATATGGGACCTCAAATGGGCGCCTTAGGAGACAACGATAAATGGTTAGAAGACTATGCGGTTAGAATGATGCAGGACAGAAAATTTGTAGAAGATAGCTATCAAAGAATAAGCACGGACAAATTATTCACTGCCATCGAGTCTGAAGTGGAAGCTAAGGATGAAGCCATAGAAGCGGAGAAATTCGCCGATATGCTGAATAATCATAAGCACTAGTCTATTCCAAAAACCCTATCTTATTGATTGTCAATATAATTTGGCTCAAATGGAGGCATCCATGACCAAAGTTTGGCACCCTTTTTGTACTTCCTTTGATTACAAGGATTTACCTTTACTTACAGAAAAAAGCAATTATGAATTTAGGACAAGAATTTGAGCAGTATGCGATCAAGCATAAGGGTATCAGTAGCAATACTTTACACCAGTACAAAAAAAGTGTAACCAACTTAACTCCTTATATTATTGAGGAGCGCCCTATGAATGTGGCTAGTATGGATGTATTCAGCAGATTAATGATGGACCGTATTATATTTTTAGGCGAGGGCATCAATGACTATGTAGCCAATATTGTAACCGCTCAATTACTTTTTTTAGAAAGTACCGATCGTACCAAGGATATTCAAATGTATATCAATAGCCCAGGTGGAAGTGTTTATGCAGGCTTAGGTATTTATGATACCATGCAATTTATTAGTCCCGATGTAGCTACTATTTGTACAGGCATGGCGGCAAGTATGGGTGCGATTTTATTATGCGCAGGTGTAGAAGGGAAAAGAACTGCTTTAAAACATAGTAGAATTATGTTGCACCAACCTAGCGGTGCCATTGGAGGACAAGCATCTGATATAGAAATTACTGCAAGAGAAATTAAGAAGTTAAAACATGAATTGTATGAAGTGATTGCACATCATACACATAAAGATATTGAAACAGTGGCCAAGGATTGCGAACGCGATTTTTGGATGACTGCTGCAGAAGGTAAAGAATATGGATTGGTAGACGAAGTCTTATTAACCAACCCAAGAAAATTAAAAAAATAATAAAACTGTTCAAATACATTTTATGATAGTCAACAAGAGATATTTAATGGAGGAGGAAGAAGAACCTAAAGACGATAAAAAAGAAGAGGCGGCGCCTAGTTTTTTAAATAAAAAAATGGAGCATCTTTTTTTTGAGAAAAGAGCTATTTATTTATGGGGCCCAGTAGACGACAAGTCGGCTAAGGATATCGTGAATAAACTAATCTTATTAGAAGCAGATAAACCAGGTGCTGATATTAAATTTTACATTAATAGCCCAGGCGGTGTGGTCACTAGCGGTATGGTTATGTACGATACCATTAAACTAATCAAAAGCCCTGTGCATACAATTTGTATGGGCCTTGCGGCAAGTATGGGTTCAATATTACTAAGTGCAGGTGAAAAAGGTAAGCGTAGTATTTTCCCGCATGGAGAAGTCATGATACATCAACCAAGTATTGGTGGTTATTTTCAAGCCAATAGCACTGACATTGAAATTCACGCAGAACAAATTCGCAAGACAAAAGAATTAGGTGCTAAAATATTAGCTGATAATTGTGGCAAAACAGTGGCTCAAATTATGAAAGATTTCGATAGAGATTATTGGATGGATGCTAAAGAAGCGATGGCCTATGGTATCGTAGATAAAATCGCCAAACAACTCTAAAATATGAAAATGGCAAAATCTCCCGCTATACATTGTTCATTTTGTGGCCGCAACCGCGACGAAGTAAAAATTCTAATCGCTGGTCAAGACGGACATATCTGTGAAAACTGTATAGAACATGCACATGAAATTATTGTCAAAGAGTTTCACCAGAAAAAAGCTGAAGGCAAGGCAGGTACTTTAAAAGTACAAAAGCCAATGGCCATTAAAGCTTTTATGGACCAGTACATTATTGGTCAAGACGAAGCCAAGAAAATATTATGTGTAGCGGTGTACAACCACTTTAAGAGAATCAATTTACCTAGTACGAATAAAAATGAAGTTGAGATTGAAAAAAGTAATGTGATTATGATTGGTGAAACAGGTACGGGTAAAACCTTATTAGCTAAAACCATTGCAAAATTATTAAATGTGCCTTTTGCCATAGTAGATGCTACCGTATTTACAGAAGCAGGCTATGTAGGGGAAGACGTTGAAAGTATGTTAACGCGCTTATTACAAAATTGTGATTACGACGTAGAAGCTGCAGAAAGAGGCATTGTATACATAGATGAAATAGATAAAATTGCACGCAAAGGAGATAACGCCTCTATTACTAGAGATGTAAGCGGAGAAGGGGTTCAACAAGGTTTATTAAAAATGTTAGAAGGTACCGATGTATTAGTACCCCCTCAAGGAGGTCGTAAGCACCCAGAACAAAAAATGATCAAGGTGGATACTAAGAATATATTATTTATTTGCGGTGGTGCTTTTGATGGTATTGATAAAATTATTGCTAGAAGAATTAACACGAACGCTATTGGATTTAGCGTGAATAAAGATGAGCAAGAATTACAAAGAAAGAATTTACTTCGTTTTGTGAATGCACAGGATATTAAATCCTTTGGTTTAATTCCTGAACTTTTAGGAAGACTTCCTATTATTACGCATTTAGAACCTTTAGATGCTGCTACTTTAAGAAGTATTTTAACAGAGCCTAAAAACGCTTTAATCAAACAATACACTCAGCTTTTTGCTATTGAAAAAATAAAATTAACCATTGAGAATGAAGTGTACGATTTTATTGTGGAGAAAGCCATGGAATATAAATTAGGTGCTAGAGGTTTAAGAAGTATTTGTGAAAGCTTATTTACCCAAGCCATGTTTGAAATGCCAGGTACAGCTGCTACTGAATTCAATGTAACCATTGACTACGCTAAAAAAATGTTTAACAAGAGTAAGTTAAGCGCTTTAAAAGTTGCCTAATACAAAATTTTAGATTTTATAAAACACCCATAAAATATAATTATCATGCAAGAATTAATTGATCGTCTAGTAAAAGAAGCCAACGTTACACCAGAACAAGCAAAGCAGTCAATTGAAACCATTGCAGCTTTTGTGAAAGAAAAATTTCCAATGTTAGGTGGTGCGGTAAATCAAATTTTCAAAGCAGCGAAGTAACTATTTCATTATCATTCACTTATTTGAATAGTATTTTGCAGCATTTCTGCTTGAGCGGCCGTCAAATCAAATAAAATGACCAGCTCTTTCCAGCCAATATGCCCCCCATTTTCTTTTCTAATGCGTAAAATTTTGGCAATTTCTCTATCTCCAAATATGCCAACTTGTTTCCACTGTTCAAAGGACATTATACTAGCATTAGGTTTATGATTATTTATTTTGCCCAATTTTAAATGAGGTTTTAATAAATAATAATCGGCTTCATTGAATCCATATACTTTTTTTATTTGATTCAGATTTGTAAAGCCTCCAAGATAATTTCTATAATGGATAATATTTTTAATCACCGCCGCATTTAATTTTGTTTGCGTAGCCCACTGCTTTTCATCGGAGGTATTTATATCAATGCTCCAATCATCAACATTTTTATAGGTAGCTGAAAATTTATTATAGGTAGAAGATAATTTGTTACGATACAACCTATTACTTTCTTTATTTTGAATAACTACAAAAGGTATTAATTTCTCCACTAATTCTTTTTTAAGTCCATAGAGCTTCGCAATATCTTCCTTATTATAAAACCTACCTCCTTTATTTCTATAGCGTAGTAAAGTGTTTACTTGTTTTTGAGGAATACCTAAATGAAGGGCATCCATACTATCAATGGTATTGGGATCAAAATAAAAAAGCTTTACACTAGGAACTATTGTTTTTTTATCCACTCTTTCTTTAGCAGGAAAAAAATAACCAATAGCCAAACTACCCAGCAGCAAAAAACCGAGTACCATAACACCCCTTTGCTCTTTTTTAGAAAATATAAAATAGGCTTTCCAGCTATTGTCCATACCTCATTTTTACACTAGGTACATATTTATTCAAAATAGAATTAGCGTATAAATACTTAAAAGAGGATTTAAAAAAAGTAGTATTGATATATAGACTGCGATTTCAACCACTTGCGTTATGAATAAAACGAATGTACTATTAGATTACTATTATCTGCTGTAAATCTTATATGGACAACTGTAGCCCATCATAGGCAAACCTAATACCCTCTGGTAGACTTGCTTCCACCTCATCATGCAATCCTATTTGATGACTAAAATGAGTGAAATACACTGTAGGTATATTTAAACTAGCCACCACTTCTAAGGCCTGCTCTAAATTATAATGTGTAGGATGTGTTTGTTTTCTTAGGGCATTTAAAATTAAAACCTTGGAGCCTTTAATTTTTTCCATTTCCGAGTCCGCTATAAAATTCGCATCGGTGATATAGGTAAAATCACCTATTCTAAAGCCCAGTACCGGCAATTCTCTATGCATAACATGAATGGGTGTAAAAGAAATGTCCCCAATCGTAAAAGAGTCCTTGTCAATGGTGTGCAAAATCATTTCTGGAAGGCCTGCATCTTTATCTTTTTCAAAAGCATAATAAAAATCTCTTTTAATAGCCACTTGCGTTAGTTCATTAGCGTAAATAGCCATGGACTTTTGAGAAAAATAATTGTAGGGTCTGATATCATCTAATCCGGCATAATGATCTCGATGCGGATGGGTAAACACCACTGCATCAATTTTTGTAGTGTTGGTCCTAAGCATTTGATACCTGAAATCGGGAGTGGTATCAATTACAACAGTGGTAGTGGCTGAACTTATTTTAATGCTTGTTCTTAATCTTTTATTTTTAGGGTCACTGGAAGTGCATACTTCACAATCGCATCCTATTAATGGGACGCCTGTACTTGTTCCTGATCCTAAAATAGTAATATCGAGCAAACTAAATAATTTAAGCCTAGTGAATTTAAGCCGCTGTTTCTTCCTTATTCGCTTCTGTTAAGGAAAGCTTTTGTACTTCCGTATAAAGCTTTTGTGAGTCATGGGTTAATTTATCAAATTGAATATCTAAAACAGGTATTAACTCTAATAATGTATTAATTCTTGCCTCTAAATTCAAGAATTTATTCAGCACCACAATTCTTTTAGCTTCTAATAAACACCAACCACTTTGGAAATTACCGCGCTCATAACGAACCACAAATTCTGATTCGCCTAAAATGTCCTCTAATTTGTCTAAAGTTGTTTGGGTTAATTTCATAGTAAGTATTGATTTATAGGATAATACGTAGCCTTACAAAGGTAGTTTTTTGTAGAATTACTGTTTTAAATAAGCGCTAGGAGTTATTCACATTTCGTACCTTTGTGAACACAATTTAACTATGGCTTTTACACACCGAAAAATTATAAACGACCCCGTTCATGGTTTTATTACCATCAACGACCCAGTTATATTTGATCTTATTGCGCATCCTTATTATCAAAGACTAAGAAGGATTCAGCAAATGGCTTTGGCCCAATTAGTGTATCCGGGTGCAGTGCATACCCGATTGCATCATTCTTTAGGCGCTTACCATTTAATGTGTATTGCCATTGCAGAATTAAAAGATAAAGGCATTGAGATTACGAACGAAGAAGCACAAGCAGCCAAGGCAGCAATTTTATTACATGATATTGGACATGGTCCTTTTTCACATGCACTTGAAAATGTTTTATTAAAAGGCGTAAGTCATGAGGACCTCTCTTTATTAATAATGCAAAAATTAAATGAAGGCGAGGGAGAAAATTTAAAAGGCAAATTAGATTTAGCCATTCAAATTTTTACCAATCAATATCCTAAAAAGTTTTTACATCAATTAATAAGTGGGCAATTAGACGTAGACCGCTTAGACTATCTTTCTCGCGATAGTTTTTTCACAGGCGTGAGTGAAGGCGTGGTTGGTTATGAAAGAATTTTAAAAATGCTAACTGTTCATAATAATGAATTAGTAGTAGAAGAAAAAGGCATTAATAGTGTAGAAAAGTTTCTTTTATCAAGACGCTTAATGTACTGGCAGGTATACCAACATAAAACCGTAGTGGCCTCTGAGAATATGTTGGTTAAAATTGTAGAACGCGCTCAATATTTATATCAACAAAACGACCAAGGGGTTAAAATTTCTGAGGTATTGGATTATTTCTTAGGAGAGTTTAGTGGAAAGTTGAGTGAAATTAATTTAGCCTTTTATTGCCAACTAGATGATACCGATATCTTATTCGCTATCAAAAAGTGGCAGCACCATAGCGACCCTGTTTTATCTTTACTATGTAAAAGGCTAATGATTAGAAAAGGCTATAAATGCACTATGCAGTCTAATGCCATTTCAAAAGACCAATGGGAGACCGCTTTTGCCCAAACAAAGGCAGCCTTCCCCATGAATGATACCGATTTATCCTATTTATGTTTTAAAGGAACCGCATCGAATACATTGTATAAAGAAGATGTTGAAACCATTAAAATTTTACTTAAAACCGGCGAGGTAAGTAGCATTTCTAAAATTCAAGACGCTATCATTAATGAAAGTCTTTCCGCACCCGTTAAAAAATTTTACATTTGCTTATTAAAGGCATAACCCCCTCATTTAAATAATACCCTATGCTTTCATTTACCGCCCAACAGATTGCTTTACTTATTCAAGGAAAAATTGAAGGAGACGCGACTGCCGTGGTAACAAATTTTGGTAAAATTGAGTCGGCTATGCCTGGGGAAATATCTTTTTTAGCCAATCCAAAATACGAGGATTTTATTTACAGCACGAAGGCTTCAGTTATTATCGTCAATGAATCTTTGGTATTGAAAAAACAAGTAGCTGCAACACTTCTTAGAGTTCCCGATGCCTATGCTGCTTTTGCTACTTTATTAACGAAGTACCAGGAAATGAAAAATGAAAATTTAGTAGGCATACAATCTCCTTCTTTTATTGCAAGCACTGCTCATATAGGTGAACAAAATTTTGTAGCGGCCTTTGCCTACATTGGTGAAAATGTTCAAACAGGAACAAATGTAAAAATATTTCCTGGTGCAGTGATTGGAGAAAATGTAAAAATTGGCAACAACGTCACCATACATGCGGGTGTTATTATTTATTCAGACTGTGTACTGGGTAATAATATTATCATTCATTCGGGATCTATTATTGGAAGTGATGGTTTTGGATTTGCACCCAAAGCAGATGGATCTTATCAAAAAATTCCTCAGTTAGGCAATGTGATTATTGAAGACGATGTTGAAATTGGATCCAACACCACTATTGATAGAGCTACCATTGGTTCGACCATTATTAAAAAAGGAGTTAAGATTGATAACTTAATTCAAATTGCACATAACGTTGAAATTGGAGAAAATACGGTGATCGCTGCTCAAGTGGGCATTAGTGGTAGCACAAAAATTGGAAAAGGCGTGATGATGGGTGGCCAATCAGGCACCATTGGTCACTTAACCATTGCCGATGGTATAAAAATTGCAGCTAGAACAGGCATCACCAAGGACTTTAAAGAGGCCAATATGACTCTTTCTGGCTACCCTGCAAGGGAGCAATCGGCCTTTCTTAGAACACAAGTTTCACTGAAAAACCTGTCTGAACTTGAAAAAAGAGTTAAAGAATTGGAAATAATGGTCCAACATCTGTCTCAAAAAGGTTAAATCAGCTAATTTTGCTGAATATCACCACTTTAAGTAGGTGATATACATTAAACAATAAAAGCATGGATCAAAATTTTAATCCCGACAAGCAACATACAATACAAAAGAGTATAAGTATTAGTGGAACTGGATTACATACTGGGGTTTTAGTAAAAATGACTTTGAATCCGGCCAACCCAGGTTTTGGTTATCAATTTCAAAGAACCGATTTACCCAACCAGCCTATCATTAAAGCAGACTGCGATCTAGTAACCGATACAAGTAGAGGTACCACCTTACAAGTAGGCGATGCTAAAGTAAGCACCGTAGAACATATTCTAGCTGCCTTAGTAGGTTTAGGTATTGACAATTGTTTAATACAAGTGAACGGACCTGAAATTCCCATTATAGACGGAAGCTCCTCCCCTTTTATTGAGATCATAGAAAAAGCAGGAGTAGTAGAACAAGATGCAGCGAAAGCTTGGTATAGTATTGATGAAAATATTTTTCACTACGATGACGCTAAGCGTGTAGAAATGGTAGCACTTCCTGCGCTAGATTATCAAATCACTACTTTAATAGATTTTAATAGTCCCGTTTTAGGAACACAACACGCAGCTTTAAAAACCATTAAAGAATTTAAATCTGAAATTGCCCCTTGTAGAACCTTTTGTTTTTTACATGAACTAGAAGCTTTATTGAAAAATGATTTAATTAAGGGTGGTGATATCAATAACGCCATTGTGGTGGTAGACCAGCCTGTATCTGAACAAGAGATGAATCGTTTAGCCAAAGTTTTTAAAAGAGATAAGATTGAAGTAAAAAGCGAAGGCTATTTAAATAATTTAGAATTAAGATTTCACAATGAACCTGCAAGACATAAATTACTAGATGTAGTGGGAGATCTAGCTTTAACTGGTTATCCTATTAAAGCCCGCATTATTGCTAATAGACCAGGTCATAGCAGCAATGTTGAGTTTGCTAAAAAAATTAAGCAGTACATCAAAAAAAATAAGCACGTAAAAGATGTACCTGTTTATGATCCTACTGCCACGCCTGTATTTTGTTTAGAGCAAATAGAAAAAACCTTACCTCATCGTCATCCGTTTTTATTCGTAGATAAAATCATTGAATTGACAGACACCGTTATTGTGGGTGTAAAAAATGTAACCTTTAACGAATGGTTTTTCCCAGGACATTTTCCTGGCAATCCAGTCATGCCAGGTGTATTACAAATTGAAGCACTTGCACAAACAGGTGGCATACTTTGTATTAACGCCATGCCAAAAGGAGAATACGATACTTATTTTTTAAAAATTGATAATTGCAAGTTTAAGCAAATGGTAAGACCAGGCGATACCATGTTATTAAAAATGGAATTAACCAGTCCTATTAGAAGAGGTATTTGTGAAATGCGTGGTACGGTCTATGTTGGTGGAAAAGTAACTACAGAAGCTGACCTAGTCGCACAAGTTGTAAAAAGAACTGATAAATAATTGAACCCCTAAAATAATTATGACACATCCCTTTACCTATATAGATCCGAATGCACAAATTGCATCCAATGTTAAGATTGATCCTTTTACCGTTATTCACGGTGAGGTAACCATTGGAGAAGGTACTTGGATTGGAAGTTCTGTGACCATTATGAATGGTACAAAAATTGGAAAAAATTGTCGCATTTTCCCAGGCGCGGTTATTGGCGCCGACCCACAAGATTTAAAATTTAATGGAGAAAAAACAACAGTAGAAATTGGAGACAACACTACTATTCGTGAATTTGTTACCATTAATAGAGGTACATCAGACAGATGGATTACCAAAGTAGGTAACAACTGTTTAATCATGGCCTATAGTCATATTGCACACGATTGTATTATTGGTAACCATTGCATATTAAGTAATAGCGTACAAATTGCAGGCCATGTTACCTTAGGTGACTATGCTTGGATTGCAGGTGTGAGTGCCGTGCATCAGTTTGTAAATATTGGACAACATGCTTATATAGCTGGAGGTAGCTTGGTAAGTAAGGATGTACCTCCTTATATTAAAGCAGTAAGAAATCCATTAAGTTATGGTGGCGTGAATAGTGTAGGATTGAAAAGAAGAGGTTTTGATTTAGAAAAAATTAACCACATACTTGATATATACCGTTATATATTTAATAAGGGAATGAACACTACGCAAGCACTTGAATTTATTGAAGAAGAAATTCCAGCCACCGACGAGCGTGATGAAATTGTAACCTTTATTCGCGATAGCGGTAGAGGCGTTATTAAAAGATTTGGCAAAGGAGTGGTGGAAGAAGATTAATCATTTATGC
>CAITGN010000363.1:0-2352 GCA_903891965.1 uncultured Bacteroidota bacterium | reverse complement strand
CTTGTTCAAAGGTCTAATGTATAAACCAAAAATGCCTCCCATGAAAATTATAGTAAACTTTCTATGCTTCTGCTTTTTTGCTCTTCAACTGAATGCTCAAATTCCAGAAGGTAAAACAGTCATTAGTTCATTGCACATATATACACTTGAAACTGGCAAAACGGAAATGATTCTAAAAGAAAAAAGACATTTCGAAGCGCCCAACTGGTCGCATGACGGTAAGTTTTTATTAATTAATGCATCGGGCATATTGGAAAGAGTAAGTATTAAGGGAGAAAAATTAGGCGTACTTCCAACAGGCGATATAGTTAATGCCAATAACGACCATGGCTATACTTTTGATGGCAAGACTTTATTTATTTCAAGCAGTCTGCCTTCTATTAAAGAGGGTTCTTCTTTTATTTTCAAAGTAGCAAGTGAAGGGGGCAGCCCCATGAGACTAACTGCCAACACGCCTTCTTATTGGCACGGTGTTTCTCCCAATGGCAAAACTATTGTGTATTGTGCCGAGCGTAATGGCAATTATGATGTGTATGCACTGAGTAGTGATGGTGGCCCTGAAACAAGATTAACTGAAACAGAAGGCTTAGATGATGGTCCTGAATATAGTCCTGATGGAAAATATATTTATATTAATTCTTTTAGAACAGGTAAGATGCAAATTTGGAGAATGCATCCGGATGGAACCAAACCAGAACAAGTTACTTTCGATAATTATTCTAATTGGTTTGCACATATTAGTCCAAATAGTAAGCAAGCCACTATTATAAGTTATGTAGAAGACCAAGGACAGAAACACCCATTTGGAATGCAAGTAAAATTAAGACTGGTGAATTTAGAAGATAAATCCATTAAAGATTTAACAGAGCCTTTCTTCGGAGGTCAAGGCACTATTAATGTTCCTTCTTGGTCACCCGATGGAAAGAAGTTTGCTTTTGTTAGATACGAATTAGAAGACAAAAAATAACCTATTAAGTTTTTTAATAGGTTATTTAGAATTTTATATTAAACAAGTTTCATTCCAATTGGATCCCACAAAATAGGTTTGTTTTGTTGCGCACTTAAATTACAAGCAATAGCAGGTGCTGCAGCTCTTAAACCAAAGGAAGCGTCTTCATATATTTTGCTGCCCGTTCTAATGGCATTGAAAAATACAATCATGTGGTCTAGTCTATCATCGTAATTAGTAGGCGCATTAAAAGTGGTTTCTTTTCCTATATCATATCCGCCCTCTGTATCATTGCCGTACTCGGATTGGTACCATTTTTTAAATTCTTCTTTTTGTTTTTTAGAAAAGCTATCAAAAGAATCATATCCACCATATCCAGGTACAGCTCGTCTTTTCAAGGTTTTAACTACTAAGCCATTACCAAATGATTCAATAACACCTTCTGTCCCAATTAATTTTATACCAAAGGGTCCCTTGCCTTCACCATCGGTTAAGTTCACTCTTGTCACCACATGAAAGGCATTATGTTTCTCAGTGGTTTTATAATCCATTACCGCATTGATGATATCAAAAGCATCTCTTCCATCTTTCCATAATTTTAAATTAGCGATACTCATAATTTTTTCTGGACCCACTGCACCTGTTACAGTATGTATACCCGTTAACAAGTGTACAATTAAATCGCCTGCAGCACCAGTTCCGTAAGCACCATAATTACGCCATCTGAAAAAGCGCTTTGCTTCAAAAGGCACTTTAGGCGCAGTACCTAAGAAGGTATCAAAATCTATTGTTTCAGGTGAAGCGTCTGTTGGGATGGAATAAGCCCAGGCACCTCTTGCATCGGAACGGTCGCAGAAAGATTCTACCATCGTTAATTCACCAATAGTTCCTGCTGCTAATAATTTCTTTGCTTCTAATATGCCCACTGAACTTGCCATTTGACTTCCCACTTGGAATACTTTACCTGTTTCTTTTTGTGCATTGATTACGCCCCAACCTTGTTCAATTTTTTGCACCATAGGTTTTTCGCAATACACATGTTTGCCTGCACGCATAGCATCTATAGAAATTTTTTGATGCCAATGATCTGGTGTACATATTAAAACAGCATCTACATCTTTACGTGCTAATAATTCTCTATAATCTTGTGTAGTGTATATTTGATTGCCCCAGGTTTCTTTCGCACCTTCTAAACGGCCTTTGTATAAATCACAAACGGCAACTAATTCTACACCGGGTACTTTTAAAGCTGTATCGGTATCAAAATGTCCAATGATGCCTGAACCAATTAAGCCAATTCTTATTTTATCGTTCGCACTTACTTTAATAGTTGAATGTAGTAGGGTTGCTTTGCTAGTCGTGCTACTTGCACTTGCTGCATTACCTACAGCTAATAAAGCCAT
>CAITGN010000362.1:0-1822 GCA_903891965.1 uncultured Bacteroidota bacterium | reverse complement strand
GCTCTACCACTTTTTGTAGTAATAACGATAACACCATTAGCACCTCTTGAACCGTAGATAGAAGTTGCAGCGGCATCTTTTAAGATGTTAACGCTTTCAATATCATCTGAGTTAATAGTTGCAAGTACGTTTGTACTTGGGTTGATGCTGAAACCACCGCCGTTACCGTTAGAAACGTCACCGTCGTTAATTTGAGCACCATCTACAATATATAAAGGACGCGCACCACCGTAAGAGAATGAACCAACCCCTCTAATACGAATAGGTGTCACCGCACCTGGTTGACCAGTTGAAGAAGTTGCTTGTAAACCAGGAGCAGCTCCTTGCAACATTTGATCTAAAGATGCAAATGGTTTGTTTTCAATTTTTGTCATATCCACTTTAGAGATAGAGGCGGTCACATTAGATCTTTTTTGTGTACCATAACCTACTACTATTACTTCCTCTAATTGCTGAGAAGAAGACTCTAGTTGAATAGTGAAATTTGTTTTAGTTCCAATAGCAACTTCAGCATCGCTGTAGTTAATTGATTTTACTACAAGTGTTTTAGCTGTAGCAGGAACATTTATTTTAAAAGAACCGTCTTCACTTGTATTAGCACCAATTTTTGTGCCTTTTACAACTACTGATGCATTCGCAACAGCGACGCCCTTTTGGTCTGTTACTCTACCAGTTAACTGACGTGTTTGTGCAAAGGCACTTGTCATCGTCAATAAACCTAGAATCAACATCAACATAAGTTTTTTCATATTTCAAATTTAGAATGCGAATTTAATGAATATTGGGATATATTAACAAAGTGTTAAAGTTTATTCTATAAAAAATTAACATTTAGGCAATATTGAATAAATAAAATAGGTGTAAACAATTGATTATCAATTATATAAATAAAAAAGCCTAGAATGATTTTCTAGACTATTTTACAACTAATTTTTAGGGCTTAATTACCCATTTTTCTACCGCAGTTTTCTCAATTAATTCCCTAGAATAATAGGAAGGGAAATAAGCATCATTGGCCCAGGTAGAGAAAAGATTGCGATAAAAAGGGCTATTGCTATCCCCAGATTGTCCAGGAGTATTGATTATCAATGTTTTATCCCAGTCATGGGTATCCATCAAAATTCGAAAACTTGCCCCACTTACTTGATTATCAGCAGCACCAGTCGACCCCGGTGTTTGGCCATTACCCCCTCTTGGCAGGGGCCCTATGTTTAATTTGGCTTTTAAAGCAGGACTTACCAAATTAGCTAAGGGGTGTTCAAAATATATATGCTTGTACTTTTCTTGACCATAGTTCCAGGCATTCATATCAGCACCTAATTTATTTTTTAAACTTTGAATAGCCGTTTCAAATGCTTTTTTTACAAAGGCATCTCTATCATTTTTTGCTACTTGTTCATTTGCTCCAAAATAATTTATAGGATTTTCTAAACGCTCAATTACTTTTTTTAATTGCAAATTAATCCACAGCTTAATTTCATCGGGTACAAAATATTTTTGTGCGTTGATAGCTAATTGTTTTTCCCAGCCCACATAAATACCTGCAGCAATACTATTTTTATCCAAGACAAAATTCCAATTCATTAAATATTGTTTCGCTGCATTTGAAAAAGAATCTTCAAATTTTATTTGTTCAAGTAGCGGTACAATAGCACTTGCTGGTATAGAAAAATAATCGGTTTGTAATTTTCCCATATCCTCTATACTAATATTTTTTTTCTCCGCTAATACTTTATTTATTCTATCTCCTCTATAAGGATCGGCCCAGGTGTAGCCTACTGCATCCCAGTGTTCATAGGTATCTGGGGTCACATGCTGATTC
>CAITGN010000361.1:0-3201 GCA_903891965.1 uncultured Bacteroidota bacterium | reverse complement strand
TACTCTGTCTGTAATGGTGTTTCTTACAATAGAAGGAACACTAGAACCATTTTGATTCACTAATACTACTATACCAATACTATCGGATGGGAAAAAACTGGTGCTTGCACTAAAGCCATCAATATTTCCACCATGCTCTACTCTATAATGCCCTTTGTAAGAGGCCATCATCCAAGCAAAACCATAATTGCTAAATTGAATATCTGGTTTTTCTGTAGTAGGTGTACCTGGCGCCATTATCATTTGAGAGCTGGTGGCTTCTGCAATATATGAAGCTGGAATAATTTCCATAGTATCTAACTTACCTCCATTAATCCAAACCTTCAACCACTGAGACATATCCATCACGGTGCTATTAATACTTCCTGCAGGGCCCATGCCTGCTATATCATAGTAAGGTGTTTTATGTATTATAGAATCCTTAATAACATTATAGCCTAAAGCGGGTTCTTTATAGTTGGCTAAATCTTTTACGGAGAAATTGGAATTCGTCATGCCAATTTTTGAAAATATTTTAGACTCAACATTGGACTCCCAAGATTTTCCCGTTAATTTTTCGGCTAGTACTCCTTGTAATAAATACATGAAATTATTATACTGCCATATTTGTCTTAGTTCAGCAGAAGGCTCCATGTATTGAATACGCTTTACTAAATTATCTCTTGTATCGGGTGCTATATACCAAGACAAATCATGTCTAGGAAGTCCAGTACGGTGACTCATCATATCACGAAGGGTAATATGATTGGTTAGATCACTGGTATAAAATTTTAAATCGGGTAAATAAGTGGTCACTGGTTTATCAAAATCAATCGATTTTTCTTTTTGTAAAATACCTAATACAGAAGCTGTAAAAGCCTTGGTACAAGAACCAATTGCAAATTGTGTATTAGCAGTTACTGGTAATTTATTTTCAACATCACGATATCCAAAGCCTTTGGCAAAAATGACTTTGTTTTTTTCTACTACAGCCACTGCCACACCAGCAGCGTTGTTGTCTTTTAATATCTTATTTATTTCAGCTTCAATGCCCACAAAGCGTTTGTCTTGCTTGGTTTGAGCACTTACATTAAAACTTGTAATAAGTAAGATTACTGTTAAGCAGTAAGTATAAATATGTCTTTTCATATGATAAAAATTTACACTTTAAATATACCATTAATTAGTTAACTTAGTTATTCAAAATACACCTATGGCAAACAGACGCAATTTTATACAGCACCTAGGCCTGATGGCTGGCGCCTTTTCAGCAAATAGTTTATTCAATCAAGCGCATGCTGCTGAATTTGCGCATGTGAATTTGCAAAAGAAAATGCTTAGTCCCAAGGAAATAGCCATGGATGAAGACTATTGGTCCGTGATTCAACAAGGCTATACAGTAAGCCCATCTTTAATTAATTTAAATAACGGGGGTGTAAGTCCAAGTCCAAGAATCGTGCAAGAAGCCGTTGAATCCTTTAATAAAATGACCAACGAGGGTCCATCTTATTTTATGTGGCGCATACTTGATCAAGGAAGAGAACCCCTTAGATATAAACTAGCACAACTAGCAGGTTGTGATCCTGAAGAAATTGCCATTAACAGAAATTCAACTGAGGCGTTGAATACTGTAATTTTTGGATTGAACTTAAAAGCAGGCGATGAAGTCATTGGTACCAAGCAAGACTATCCCAATATGATTAATGCATGGAGACAGAGAGCTGCTAGAGAAGGTATTGTATATACACAACTTAGTTTTAAATACCCCATTGAAAATGATGAAGAAATTGTAAATGCCTTTGAAAAAGCCATTACCCCTAAAACAAAAATATTTCATATCACACATATGGTGAATTGGGTGGGACAAATTATGCCTGTTAAAAAATTATGTGATTTAGCTAAAAAACATAATATTGAAACCATTGTAGATGGAGCGCATAGTTTTGGTTTGATGGATTTTGCTATTCCCGATTTAGGTTGTGATTATTTCGGCGCTTCTTTACATAAATTTTTATCCGCACCCATTGGATCTGGTATGTTATGGATTAAAAAAGAAAAGATTGAAAAAATTTGGCCTTTAGTTTGTAACGATAATCCGAAAGGAACCGATATTAGAAAGTTTGAAACCCTTGGTACCAGAAGCTTTCCTATTGAACAAGGCATTGGGGAAGCGATTAATTTTCACACCGCCATTGGTAGCAAACGTAAAGAAGAACGTATTCGTTATTTAAAAAATTATTGGGCCACCCGTGTTCAAAATATTCCTAAAGTAAGAATTAATACCTCTTTAAAAGATGAATACGCTTGTGCGATTTGTGGCGTAAGTATAGATGGTATGACACCCGGTGCATTAGACAGCGCTTTATTCAATGAATATAAAATTCATACAGTAGGTATTGTATGGGAAAATATAAGTTGTGTACGTATTACGCCTCATGTGTATACGCGACTACAAGACTTAGATAAATTAGTATATGCTATAGAAAAAATTGCCAAGAAAGCGTAGTCAAGTTTTAAAAATAATTTAGGAGCATAAAAAAAGCTCGTCCTATTTATTGGGACGAGCTTTTTACTTTAAAATACTTTTTAAAAACTTAGCTGTTATAATGAGAGAGGCAATAGCAGTTATGGTTTTTTAACCGTTGGATAAGTTACCCCTAGTTGTTCTAAATAAGTACCATACTTCGCATCATTATAATAGAAAGGTTTCATTTGCTCTCTATATTTCTGCATGATTTCTTTATTTAAATGTATTGCAGGTGGGTCGGTTGCGCTAATAAAGGGAATATATTTTACGTCTTTGTTTTGTACATCTGTAAAATAAGTTTTAGCATCTTGAATTAATTTAGGATTGGTAAAGCAATCTAATAAAGTCATCGCTGCTGCTTCTGCTCCAGCTAAAGCACCTTTATGTGCAATAGGTGTTGCCATGGCAATGGCATCGGCCCAATGATGTCCCTTGGTGCCTGGAATATTAGCCGGAAAACCTAAAACGATGGTAGGGATGTTCCAAGAAATATCTGCAATATCATCCGATCCTCCACCCCATGAAAAAGGAACAGAACCTTTAATCGTATCAATGGTTGTTTTTAATCCATCAATTGGTTTTCCTTCCATATCTTTTTTAGGGGCTTCTACTAAAGTTTGTACTGCTCTTGCCATTTCCATATCCTTATCATCCCAAACAGGCATACCTACTTTTTTAATATTGGCATACATAGC
>CAITGN010000360.1:0-1681 GCA_903891965.1 uncultured Bacteroidota bacterium | reverse complement strand
TTCATACCCGCAGCCACCAAGGCTTTCAAGACATCGGTATGACTCATTTTCTCCAGCTTCGCAATATGTGCAATCTCTGGGGGTCCTAGTGTATGTAATTTAATCGTTGGAAATTCTTTTTTAATCTGACTAAATATATCGGTATAAAAAGCCAAGCCTAATTCTGGATGATGTCCTCCTTGTAATAATAATTGATCTCCTCCCCACTCAATAGTTTCTTTAATTTTTTTGCGGTAGGTTTCCATATCCGTAATATAAGACTCAGGATGTCCGGGCACTCTGTAAAAATTACAGAACTTACAATTCGCAATACAAACATTAGTGGTATTTAAATTTCTATCTATCTGCCAGGTTACCTTGCCATGGGGCACTTGTTTTTTTCTTAACTCATTGGCAATATGACTTAATTCAGTAAGGGGTGCGTTTTCAAATAAAAACATACCTTCTTCCTTCGTTAAGTGTTCAAAATTCAAGGCTCTTTGGTATAAGGATTCCAGCTGCATAGCTTAGGTATTTAATGGCCACAAAGTTAATCGAATTTATCGGGTTTCGAAAGGGTTAAAACAAGGTTCATTGCAATAGAAAAGGAACTGTTGTAGTTATTAAGTATTTTCGCCCTCTGTTATGATACAATTTGAAAAATTTCAACTAGACAATGGCCTTAAAGTTTTGGTGCACCAAGACAGTAGTACCCCTATGGCCGTAGTAAATGTTTTATATAATGTGGGGGCCAAGGATGAAGACCCTAACAAAACAGGCTTTGCGCATTTGTTTGAACACTTGATGTTTGGAGGCAGTGTGAATATTCCTGTTTATGATGAGCCCTTACAAAGAGCAGGCGGAGAAAATAATGCATATACCACCAATGACTTAACGAATTATTATTGTCAAATTCCTGCAGAAAATATTGAAACTGCTTTTTGGTTAGAGAGTGACAGAATGTTGTCCTTGGCTTTTAGTAAAAAAAGTTTAGAAGTACAACGCAAGGTAGTTTGTGAAGAATTTAAGGAACACTATATTAATAAACCCTACGGAGATGCTTGGCATAAAATGCGCAGCTTGGCCTATACGCAACATCCTTATCGTTGGATGACCATTGGTGCTTCACTGCAGCATGTAGAAGATGCAACCATGGAAGATGTAAAAGATTTTTTCTTTCAATTCTATCGTCCCAATAATGCAATACTAGTTGTTACGGGTAATGTGCAAACAGAACAAGTTAAACAATTAGCCGAAAAATGGTTTGGTCCTATTGAAGCGGGCAAGCCCTATGTTCGCAATTTACCTAAGGAGCCTGTACAAGAAAAAAGTAGATCCATGGATGTGCGTGCAGATGTGCCTTTGGATATGCTAATGATGACATGGCATATGGGAGGCCGTTTTGACGAAGGCTATCATGCCACTGATTTAATTACTGAAGTTTTAGGAGGAGGTACTTCTGCAAGATTATATGAGCAGCTTATTAAAGTGAAACAAATTTTTTCATCCATTGATTGTTATCATTTTGGCACCGTGGATCCGGGGCTACTTGTAATTGAGGGTAAATTAGTGAAAGGCATTAGCATGACGGTTGCAGAGAAGGCAGTGTTAGAAGAAATAGAAAAAATAAAAAATGAAATACTGGATGCCAAAGAAGTGCAGAAAGTAATTAATAAAACAGAAAGTGTGATTTGTTTTGAGG
>CAITGN010000359.1:0-1645 GCA_903891965.1 uncultured Bacteroidota bacterium | reverse complement strand
CTCTATTAATGGGGCCAGGGTGCATAATGACTATTTCCTTATTAAGCTTATCTAGTCTATTTTTAGTGATACCATATGCTAGGTTATATTCTCTTAAAGAAGAGAATAAAGGCTGATTTTGCCTTTCTAATTGAATTCTAAGCACATTGGCTACATCACACCAAGCTAGGGCTTTGTCGATATTGTATTCCACTTGCACATCCATGGCTTTTTGCAAATAAGTGGGTATTAAAGTAGGTGGCCCTGAAACCATTACTTCTGCACCCATTTTCTTCAGTAAATAAATATTACTTAAAGCAACCCTGCTATGCATGATATCTCCGATGATGGCCACTTTCAATCCCGCTAATTTTCCTGTTTTTTCTTGCATGGAAAAAGCGTCTAGTAAAGCCTGTGTAGGATGTTCATTAATTCCATCTCCTGCATTGATAATGGCTGCGTCTATATGTTTGGCTAAATAATGTGGAGCTCCTGAAGCACTATGGCGCATGACCACCATATCCACTTTCATACTAAGAATGTTATTGACTGTATCAAGCAATGTTTCACCTTTGGCTGCAGAAGAACTTGAAACAGTGAAATTCACTACGTCCGCAGACAAGCGTTTTTCAGCTAGTTCGAAGGAAATTCTGGTTCTTGTTGAATTCTCGTAAAAAAGATTCACAATGGTAACGTCTCTTAAAGTGGGAACTTTTTTAACGGGTCTTTGTAAAACTTCTTTGAATTGAGTAGCGGTAGATAAAATAAGTTGGATATCCTCAGTTTTGAGGTCCTTGATACCAAGAAGATGTTTGGTAGTTAGTGCCATTAAAAAACAAAATTAGTATAAATTTTTCTAATCAACCAATAAAATAACGTCATCCACCCCATCATTCTCTTTCCATCTTACTTTTACCTTATAAGGACTGCTATCTACCATTTCCTTGCCAGTGAAGTCGGGTTGAATGGGTAATTCCCTACTGGGCTTGCGGTCCACTAGAACACAAAGGCTCACTTTAGAGGGTCTTCCAAAAGAAAGTAAGGCGTCTAGGGCTGCTCTAATGGTACGGCCTGTAAATAATACATCGTCTATTAAAATCACCGTTTTGCCCTCAATACTGAAGGGTAAGTCGGTGGCCTTTGCCAAATGTAAATCTCGTCTAACATCGTCTCTATAAAAGGTAATGTCCAATTTACCATATTGAACTTTGTCTGCTGGTAGCTCTTGGTGCAAGGCTGCAACAATACGGTCACTTAAATAAACGCCTCTAGGTTGTAAACCTACAATGACTGCATTGGTTAAACCAGGATACGTTTCTAAAATCTGATGGGCCAGTCTTTTTACAATACTGGGAAGCTGTTGCTCACTAATAAGCGTCATGCTATAAAATTTTAATAAAATTACACCCTTTTCTTGAATTTTAAAGGGAGGAAACAATTCCCTTTGTATTTTGCAGTCATGGTGGGCATTCAACAACTTAAATTAGTCCAATTTAGAAATTACGTTCAAAAGCAATTTGAATTCACGCATCGTATTGTGGGAATCGTGGGTAGTAATGGAACGGGCGGGCAGGTCGTCGAGAGACGGTAGGCGGGACTCCAAGGTACTGAGAAAGCCTAGTGTAATTTGAGCTCGCTCCTGCAGCGAGGTCAACTCCGGGTGTAG
>CAITGN010000358.1:0-8563 GCA_903891965.1 uncultured Bacteroidota bacterium | reverse complement strand
GTAATTCTTTATAGCCTTGGGTAATTAGGTTCTTGCTATGAACCCCTTTCACGCCTCTGCCTTCAGGTAGTTTTGAAATAGATAACCAGCCAAACCCTATCCACCAAACACCTACTAATAAAAATGAAATTTGAGAAGCCTTGCCTACGGTAATCCCAAATAACTCCGGCTTTAGTACAAAGACAAAACATATAAGTTGTAAAAGCACCGATCCAATATAGCCCATCATAAAACCTTTGGCGCTAATACGGTCGCGGTCCTCTGGTGCTGCAATTTCTGGTAAATAAGAATTGTAAAAAACTAAACTGGCCCAAAATCCCACACAGGCAATAATCACAGAAACTAAGCCGCCCATAATATGATTACTGTCAAAAAAGTATAAGGAAGCGCAGGCTAAACTACCCATGGTGCAAAAGAATCGAAGAAATTGTTTTTTATTACCTCTGTAATCGGCAATGGAAGAAAGAATGGGAGAGAGTATGGCTACAATCACAAAGGCAATACCTAATACATAATTATAAAGCGCTGTATTTGAAAATTCGTAAGGGCCTATTTTAATTTTATCGATTAAAGTATTTTCATTGCCATCGCCAGTCACTGCTTCGTAATAAGCAGGGAAAATGGTAGAGGTAATCACAAGATTGTAAACACTATTAGACCAGTCATACATAGCCCAACCGTTCACTACTTTTTTTGAAGCTGTTTGCATTAGCAATTATTTAGTGTTTTAAAAATACTAATAATTATGCAACTCTCCTATAGGCGATATTTAGTTAAGATAATGGGTGTATAAAAGCCCTAAGATGCTCAGCCCTAGTACAATACGGTACCATCCAAAAGGGGCAAAGCCTCTTTTTTCTACAATGCGCATAAAAAATTGCACACTTAATAAGGCCACCACGAATGCTACGACTGCACCAATCAATAATGTTATGAGGTTCTCTTGTCCAAAAACTTCCGGGTTGGTTTTATAAACATCTAAAGTACTTTTCGCAGAAGCGGCTAGCATGGTAGGTACAGCTAAGAAAAAAGAAAATTCTAAAGCTGTTTTTTTATTTAATTGTTGACTCATACCTCCAATAATAGTTGCAGCACTTCTGCTTAGTCCTGGAAATAAAATAGATAAGACCTGAAAGCAACCAATGATAAAAGATTTTTTATAAGTGACATCTTCTTGATCGGATATTTGATCTGAGGCTTGATTTTTTGAAGCCTCTGCTTTTGCAAAAAACCTATCAATGAATAATAGTAATACACCGCCTGCTACCATGACAATGGCAATGACCCATAAATTACCTAAAGCAGCATCGATATGTTTTTTTAGGGCAGCTCCGAATATTAAAGCAGGAATGACTGCAATAATTAATTTAATATAGAAGCTGTAATGTTTAAAATCGAAAAACTTTTTTCTATAAATAACCACCACCGATGCAATGGCTGCTAGTTGAATGACTATTTCAAATAAGTCTACAAAGGGGCTGCTTTCAATGCCTAAAAAAGGATTGGCAAATTTCATGTGCGCAGTACTTGATATAGGTAAGAACTCGGTAATACCCTCAATAATGGCTATAATAATAGATTGTAAAGTATTCATTCTTATGCTTTTTTGAAAATCGCATATATCTCTACAATAAAACCTGCGATCACCACAATAGGGGCAAGGGTAATGCGTCTAAAGCTATACACTTCCGATTCATTAAATACATTGGGATCGGCACTTTTGCCGCCAGACATTAAGAACATGCCTATTACTATTAAAGCTGCTCCAATAAGCATCCAAGTGTAATTAGATTTACCAAAGAATTGAAGTGATTTAGTTTTTTCTTTCTGACTCATGATTTCAAATTTTATTTTGAATAATTTTTATAAAAATTCTTGTACTTATTAATATAATTCGTCCAATTTCATTTTTAAATATTTTAGTACGCTGCGATAAGTACTAAATACCGAAATACCCACACCCAATAATATAAGGCCTCCAAATAAAATTAAACTATTGCTAATGCCTTGCAGCATGCCTATTTGAGGAAACTGAGTGGTGGCCCATTCGATTAATCCAAATAAAAGGAAGATGGCTATAAAAGCGCTAATTAAACCATTTAATAATGCACGAATTAACAAAGGCTTTGATATAAAATTACGCGTCGCACCCACCATTTGCATGGTCTTAATTAAAAAGCGATTGCTAAACATAGCTAAGCGAATGGTGTTATCAATACTAATAATAACAATAATGCAAAGTATAATGGACATCACTAAAAAAATAACTCCAATTTTAGTAGCTCTTTCATTTAAGTTAGTCACTAAGCTTTTTGGATATTGAATATCCGCTACATCTTTACTGAATGCAGATTCAATAGCGGCTGTAATTTTGGTTAGGCTATCTGTATTTACATAATCGGCTTTCGCAAAAAAATCGACACTTTCTGGAAGGGGGTTGGAGTCTAAAATTTTACCCCAGTCTTCGTTATTTTCTTTATTCCAAATGGCCTTCGCCTTTTCTTTATTAATGTACTCTACATTTTTAGCATAGGGTTGGCCTGCTATAAATTTCTCAATGGCACCCACCGTGTTTTTGTCAGAAGTTCTTACATAAACGCTAATACGAATATCCTCTTTAAAGCTGTCCCCAATAGACTGAAGATTTAAAAATAACCAGCCCATAATGCCCATAATAAATAAAACAATGGCCACCCCAACAATACTATAAATGTAGTTGGGTTTGCTGCGTTTTAGAGCCGATGTTCCGGTAGAAGCCATAGCATTAAATTTTTACTTGTTCGCTTTGCAAATGTAGGGTTTTGAACGCTAATGGCTTACATTTGCAGAGGGTGAATTCGGACATTTTTTACTCAAATTGGAGCGGGCTCAAAATTTGGTTAAAGAATTGTTAGTTTTTCCTCCTTTTATAAAGAAAATCAAGAAATGGAGTATCAATTTAGGGCCATTGAAAAAAAGTGGCAAACTATTTGGCAGGAAAAAAAGGCTTACCAGGTAAGTAATGAATCTACTAAACCTAAGGCTTATGTTTTGGATATGTTTCCTTATCCTAGTGGAGCGGGTTTGCATGTAGGCCATCCTCTTGGTTATATAGCTTCAGATATTTATAGTAGGTATAAAAGACTAAAAGGTTTTAATGTTTTACATCCCATGGGTTATGATGCCTTTGGTTTACCTGCAGAGCAATACGCCATTGAACATGGCGTGCATCCTTCTAAAAGCACTTATGATAATATTAATAATTTCAGAAAACAATTAGACAATATTGGATTTTGTTTTGATTGGGATAGAGAAGTGAAAACTTGTGACGCTAGTTATTATAAATGGACGCAGTGGATTTTTCTACAATTATTCAATAGCTATTTTGATAAACAGCAGTCAAAAGCAATGCCCATTGCATTGTTAGAAGCCGCTTTTGAAAAGCAAGGCAATGCGAATCATATTTGCCCTGCCGACGCTAGCCTTTCTTTTACTGCCAATGATTGGAAAGCGTATTCAGAAAAAGAAAAGCAAGCTATTTTAATGCAATACCGCTTGGCCTTCTGTGGTTATGGAGAAGTGAACTGGTGTGCAGCCTTGGGCACAGTACTTGCCAATGATGAAGTGATTAACGGGTTTAGTGAAAGAGGAGGCCACCCTGTAGAGAAAAAGAAATTACGTCAATGGTATTTAAGAATTACAGAATATGCAGATAGGCTTTTATCGGGACTTGATACCATTCAGTTTAGTGAAGCCATGAAAGAAATGCAATCCAATTGGATTGGAAGAAGTGAAGGCGCTGAAATAGATTTCGCCATTCAAGGACATGCAGGCAGTTTAAAAGTATACACCACAAGACCAGATACTATTTTTGGCGTGGACTTCATGGTGGTAGCGCCTGAACATGCACTTATTGAAACCATTATACCTGATACCCATAAAGCAGCCGTTGCTGAATATATTGCTTATGTAAAAAGTAGAAGTGAGAGAGAGCGTATTTCGGAGAAAAAAATTACAGGATGTTTTACAGGAGCTTATGTGACTAATCCTTTTAATAATGCCTTAATACCTATTTGGATTTCAGAATATGTATTAGCGGGTTATGGTACTGGGGCCATCATGGCTGTGCCTTGTGGAGATGATCGTGATTTTAAATTTGCGCAACACTTTAATATTCCTATTACCAATATTATTGGAGCCGCTTTTAATGGAGAGGAAGCGAACCCTACTAAAGAAGGTATTTTATCTAATAGCGATTTTTTAAATGGGATGGTTCAAAAAAAGGCCATTGCTATTGTGACTCAAAAATTAGAGGCCATGGGTATTGGGAAGTCTAAGATTAATTATAGAATGCGCGATGCTGCTTTTAGTAGACAACGTTATTGGGGCGAGCCATTTCCTATTAAATGGAAAGACGGGATTGCTTATCCTTTATCAGAAAAAGAGCTTCCTTTATTATTACCCACCGTTGATAATTATTCACCAGGTCCAGAAGGGGAAGGCCCTTTGGCGAATATTGCTACTTGGAAAGCAGAGCATTATGAAACCAATACCATGCCTGGCTTTGCGGGTAGTAGCTGGTATTTCTTAAGGTATATGGATACTGCCAATGAGACCGAATTCTGTAGCAGAAAAGCAAGTGATTATTGGGGACAGGTAGACCTTTACATTGGAGGAACAGAACATGCAGTAGGTCATTTATTGTATAGCAGAATGTGGACCAAGGTTTTATTTGACTTAGGCCATATTGGTTTTGATGAACCCTTTAAGAAATTATTAAATCAGGGAATGATACAAGGTAGTTCTCGATTTGTATATAGAATAAGAGGCACGCAAAAATTTGTATCAAGTGGATTAAAGCATGCACATGAGGTAGATGCCTTGCATGTAGATGTAAATATTGTAGATGGTGTAGAATTAGATACGGCAGCGTTTACAAAATGGAAACCCGATTATGCAAAAGCTGAATTTATTTTAGAGGACGGAAAGTATATATGCGGGGTAGAGGTAGAAAAAATGTCTAAGTCGAAGTTTAATACTGTAAACCCTGATGACTTAGTAGAAAAATATGGCGCCGATACTTTTAGAATGTATGAAATGTTTTTAGGACCGGTGGAGCAAAGTAAACCATGGGATACAAAAGGGATTGAAGGGGTGCACCGTTTTTTAAAAAAATGCTGGCGTTTATTTTTTGATGAAATCAAAGGAAAGGTTTGGGTGGATGAGGCGCCTACTGCTGCAGAATTAAAAGTATTACATAAGGCCATTAAAAAAATTGAAGAAGATACAGAGCGTTATAGTTTTAATACCGCAGTGAGTAGCTTTATGATTTGCGTGAACGAACTAGCCGATTTAAATTGTCATAAAAAAGAAATTCTATCTCAATTAATTATTTTATTAACGCCCTATGCGCCGCATTTTGCAGAAGAATTATGGCAGGTATTAGGCATGGAAGGCTTAGTGGTAGATGCAGCTTACCCTGTTTTTGATGCTCAGTATGTAATGGAGACGGCGAAAGAGTATCCTATTAGTATTAATGGGAAATTAAGAGCCAATATACTTATTGCCCTAGACGCTAGTGAGGATGAAGTGCGCGCTATAGTACTAGACAACGAAGTGGTTAAAAAATGGGTGGAGGATAAACCTATTAAAAAGCTCATATTTGTAAAAGGCAAGATGGTCAATATTGTAATTTAATATTTAATAATAAGCATGTCAAATCCACTTTTAGATAATACGAATAATGAAATCAACTCTTTAGACAAAGAGTTTGAGAATAGTATTCGTCCCAAAGAGATGGAGGCATTTGCAGGACAGCCACAGCTTATTGAAAATATTAGCATTTTTATTAAGGCTGCTAAAATGCGTGGTGAAGCCTTGGATCATATTTTATTTCATGGCCCTCCAGGTTTAGGAAAAACTACTTTAAGTAGAATTGTGGCCAATGAAATGGGTGTACAAATAAAAGAGACATCAGGTCCTGTGATTGAAAAGCCAAGCGACTTGGCAGGTTTATTAACCAGTCTAGAACCCAATGATGTTTTATTTATAGATGAGATACACCGCTTAAGTACGGTGGTGGAAGAATACTTATATGCAGCCATGGAGGACTATAAGATAGATATCATGATTGACAGCGGTCCCAATGCAAGAAGTATTCAAATTAATTTAAATCCCTTCACTTTAGTGGGTGCCACTACAAGAAGTGGTTTATTAACGGCGCCATTACTTTCAAGATTTGGTATTAAGTCTCGTTTGGAATATTATCCCGCCACTGTAATTGAAAAAATAATTCTAAGAAGTGCAGGTATTTTAAATGTAAATATTAATTCAGCAGCAGCAGGAGAAATTTCTAGAAGAAGTAGAGGTACACCCAGAATTGCAAACGGATTACTTAGGCGTGTACGTGATTTCGCACAAGTATTAAACGATGGCATTGTAGATATAGGCATTACACAACATGCTTTAAAAGCATTGAATGTAGATGAACATGGATTAGATGAAATGGACAATAGAATATTACTTGCCATTATTGAAAAATTCAAAGGAGGGCCTGTAGGTATTAGCACTATTGCCACTGCAGTAGGTGAGGAGTCGGGTACTATTGAAGAAGTATACGAGCCTTTCTTAATTCAAGAAGGTTTTTTACAAAGAACCCCAAGGGGCAGAGAAGTTACCCAGAAAGCTTACAAGCACTTAGGAAAGAAGCCGCCTTCTGGGCATGCTTCTAATAATCCTGAATTATTTAGATAATTTTAAGCGACTACTAATCTAAATCCGTTACCATGAATGTTAACGATTTCAATTTGATCGTCTTCTCTTAAGTATTTTCTTAGTTTGGCAATGTATACGTCCATGCTTCTACCGTTGAAATAAGTATCGCTACCCCAAATTTTCTTTAATGCTTTTTCGCGGGTAAGTAAATCATTAATATTTTCAGCCAACATTTTTAATAATTCATTTTCTTTAGGAGAGAGTGTATGCGTGATATCGCCCATTTTTAATTCTCTTAATCTTGGATTAAAATGGTACTTACCTAATTGGAACTCGATATTATCGCTTACTTTATTATCTTCTTCATTTCTTTTGATAATGGCTTTAATTTTTAACATTAATACTTCGCTATCAAAAGGCTTTGTAATATAATCGTCGGCTCCTAATTTATAGCCATGTATAATATCTTCTTTTAAAGTTTTAGCACTTAAAAAGAATAAAGGTACTTCAGGGTCTATGTCTCTAATTTCTTCTGCCAAGGTAAAACCATCTACATGGGGCATCATCACATCTAGTAAGCATAGGTCAAATTTTTCTCTTTGAAAAGCAGCAAGTCCTAAACGGCCATCTCTTTCAAGGGTCACATCATATTCGTCTAGTTCTAAATAGTTTTTTAAGACTAAACCTAAATTGCTATCATCCTCACATAATAAAATCTTATACTTTTTCTTGTCTTCCATTTGATTATTTTTTTCTTTTATACTTTTAATTCTTTTATATAATTGCTATATGATTGCTACTATTCAATTGTTTTACCGGCATCTATGTAAAGAAACGATGATTCAATGCCTGGTTCAAAATATTAATTTCCAATCTTTTGTTAAAAACAAGCTGTTTAATGAACCTGTTATAATGTATTGTTAAAATGTATTATTTTGACTACCAGTACAAAGGTCGCATATTTTACATTTACTTGGATTTTTTTCTCCAAAATAAGCGGCTAAATAACTGCTTCTGCAATCCATATCATGGGCCCAGATATAGTCTGTAAACTGTTTAACGCGTAGCTGAAAAGCCTTTTTTCTGAGCTGGTAATTATCGAGGTCTATTTTCATAAAGGCTGCGGCAGTTCTATTCCATAAGAATTGCACCACAGGTTGACTCTCTTTTTGTTCAAAGCTTATTTGACCTACCTGCGCTAAAAACAATAAGTTTTTTTGGACAAATTCAATGTCTCTTTGTAATAGAGAAGCAAGTAATTTTTCATTGATAAACTGAGGGCTATCAAATATACCTCCGTATGTTCTTAAAATTAATTGAAGTACAGCACCTGCCATAGCATTAGCCTGCTCAAATTCTTCAATGGTATTTCTATCGGCAATGACTTGCACTAGGGAGGGTTTAAAAGAACTTGCTGAAAATTTCACATGGCCTTCTTGTTCTATCCACTGCAATGCATTGCGGGCAATTATTTTATCCCATTTAAAAATGCTACAAAAATTTTCAAAGTCAAAAGGATATTCTTGTTTTTCTCCTATGCCAATGGGCACTTGAATAAAATCGGCTAAGTCTTGGTATACTTTTTTAATAATCTCAATGGATGGATATTTTTTCTCTTGAAGCATTTGCCAATAATCCCAATCGTTTTGTTGAAAAAGCAAAATGGCTTCTGCGGGCTTGCCGTCTCTTCCTGCACGACCTGCTTCTTGGTAATATTGTTCAATACTATTGGGTAAGTCGTAATGAATAACAGCGCGCACATCGGGTTTATTAATACCCATGCCAAAAGCGCTAGTACACAACACTATACGCAAACTATTATTCATCCAATTTTCTTGCACTTTTTGTCTTGTAATATAAGGCATACCCG
>CAITGN010000357.1:0-1542 GCA_903891965.1 uncultured Bacteroidota bacterium | reverse complement strand
TAGCAGCTGCATTATCTAAAAATATAGAGCCACGTATTAATGTATTACATTCTTTACATGTGCTTGAAATTATTGAAGCCGCCAGAAAATCATCTAAAGAAGGAATGAAGGTTAGACTAACAAGTAGTTTTCCTTACCCGATGGTTTAGTATCCCGATGCTATAGTGTCCTAAAATAAATTCGGATAGTCTGTAATAATTCCATCTGCCTTTAATTGAATCAAAGCATTTATTTCTTCTTTGGTATTCACCGTCCAAGGAATGACTTGAATATTTTTTTGATGGCAGTAGTCAATCATTGCCTGGTTTACATATTTATATTCCGGACTATAAATAGTTGGCTGAAAACCTAGTAACGCAATTTGCTTTTCAGCATTAGCACAATCTGCACCAAATACTAAATAAGCAGTTTTAATACTTGGGTATTTTTCATGCAGTACACGAAGTGGTCTTAGATCAAAACTTTGTAAACTTGTTCTATCTAAAATATTTTTCTTTTGTAAAATATTTACCACCAATTCTACAAACTCATCGGGAACCGGATGTTCGATAATATCCTTCCCCTCCACCGATTTTATCTCAATATTATAATTCATTTTTCTACCTATAGTCTTCGACTTTGCTTCCACACTATCTATTAAACTACTAAGTGTTGGAATAGCTGCTGCTAATTTTTTTTGACTCGTGAAACCTGGATGCATTTTTAAACCCACATCGTATTTTGCTAATGTGGCATAATCCATTTGATAAATAATATTTTTAGTAAGTTCTGTTGCCTTAATAAAACTTCCATCGGGCTTAGTGGTTATTAAAGGATTTAAAATAGGGTCGTGAGAAACCACTACTTGCTTATCCTTGGTAATGGCTAAATCCATTTCAAGGGTAGTTACCTTTTTGTTATCCATGACCGATAACATAGCAGCAATAGTATTTTCAGGCATTAAGCCCCTGCCACCACGGTGCGCTTGATAGTCAATGGTATTTATTGTATGCATACGCTTATTTATTTGGGCAAAACTTTTGCCTACTGCTAATAATAAAAAGGCTGATATAATTATTTTAATTTTCATAAGATATATTTTATTTCAAGACCTCTTGTAAAATAGGTAGAGATTTTATTTCACTAAATTTTTTATAGTGCCAGCTTAAGGATAACTGAAACAGTTCCAATATTTTTTTTCTTTGTACGCCAGTTAAATTAATGGAATCTAAGTCATTGTAAAATTGCACTTGTAAAAAACTAGAAGCCGTTTGCGCTTCTAAGCCTTCTAAAAAATAAGGATGCGCGGGCACTTTCTCTACAAACTGTCCTTCACGCACATCTAACACAGGTGTGTTAGCAGAATATTTTCCTTGCAGTCCAAAGCCCATGGTTTGACTTAAATGAATTAAAAAATAAATAGGCAGGTTACCCACCAAACTAGGACCGCCTTTATCTAATTGTTTAAATGTGTCTTCTATTAAATAAAATAATTCAGGATGTGGTTCGGGTTGCATGGTTTGTTGCAAGACCTCTACAATATAAGTAGCTACTGCATTGCGT
>CAITGN010000356.1:0-5703 GCA_903891965.1 uncultured Bacteroidota bacterium | reverse complement strand
GTTAAGAATATTGATTACACCGAGACCGTTCAAAGAATGACTTGGGAAGATGCGATGTGGCAGTATGGTAATGACAAACCAGATATTCGTTTTGGTATGGAATTATGCAATTTAAAAAAGCCTGCGCATGTGTATGCTGAAAAGCAAGATAAAGCAGCCCTTATTAATGGAGCCGATTTTAAAGTGTTTGACGAAGCAGAAACAGTGATTGCCATTGCTGTTCCTGGATGCAGTGAATACTCTCGCAAACAAACCGATGAGTTAACAGAGTGGGTAAAGCGTCCGCAAATTGGTATGAAGGGTATGGTATTTATTAAATGCAATGCCGATGGCAGTTTTAAAAGTAGTGTAGATAAATTTTATACAGAAGATAAATTAAAAGCCATTGCCGCTGCCTCTAATGCAAAAGCAGGTGACTTAATTTTAATACTAGCAGGGCCTGAAGAAAGAACGCGTAAAGCAGTGAGTGAATTAAGATTAGAATTAGGCAAGCAATTAGGTTTTAGAAAAGAAGATGAATTTAAATTGTTATGGGTACTAGATTTCCCATTGTTTGAATATGATGAAGAAGGCAACCGTTGGGTAGCAAGACATCATCCGTTTACTTCTCCTAAGCCCGATCATATTAATATTATGATTAACAATGCACCTGAAATTAAAGACGCTGCTAAATATTTAGAGCATCCTTATGCGGGCATTAAAGCGAATGCTTATGATATGGTATTAAATGGCAATGAAATTGGCGGTGGTTCTATTCGTATTTTCCAAAGAGCCCTTCAAGAAAAAATGTTTGCAGCTTTAGGCATGAGTCCAGAAGAGGCACAACATAAATTTGGATTTTTATTAGGCGCCTTTGAATACGGTGCGCCTCCACATGGTGGTATTGCCTTTGGTTTTGACCGTTTATGCGCTTTATTAGGTGGTAGTGAAAGTATTCGTGACTTTATTGCTTTTCCTAAAAACAATAGCGGCCGTGATGTAATGTTAGACGCCCCTAGTAGCATTGACGATAAGCAATTTGAGGAATTGCAAATAAAATTGAATTTGAAAAAAGACTAGAACAATAATAGACTAATACTATACTCAGCATGGCTCCGAATTTAAAATTATACACGGTACTTTCTTATATACTTATCCCTATTGCTTTGTTTTTTGCCTTCATGGATATTGTGTTATTATTTTCTTCCTTAGCGAATCCAAGTGCATTAATTATGGTTTTCATTTTAGCTTGTTTAGTTATTTATACTTTTGCAAGTTTTAAATTTTTAAAAGCGGGTATAGAAAAAGAAGTAGCGCAAAGTTCAAAATTGAAAGATTGGATTAAAGTAAATGCCTATGTAAGCTTTTTCTTATGTAGTTTATTTTTCATTAATGCGATAAGTATATTAATAAGTAGTGATGTTGTTTTATTAAAATTTATTGACGAATTTTTAGTACAACAACCCACTATGCCCAAAGAAATTACCAATGCCCTTATTTTATCTTTATTAAAAGGGGTTTCCATATTTCTTCTTTTCACAGGTATTGTAGGACTTATTCATATTAGAACTAGCCTTCGTCTAGTAAAGCAGTATGAGTATTTATTTGAATAACCATGAACCATGCCATTCCTTTAGCAGAGCGACTTAGGCCCCAAACACTGAGTGATTTAGTGGGGCAGGAACATTTATCTAGTCAGGAGTCGGTATTACAAAAAGCTATTTCTAAAGGGAAACTGCCTTCCATGATTTTATGGGGGCCTCCTGGTGTAGGCAAGACTACCCTTGCAAATATTATTGCCACTAGTTCTAATACTGCCTATTACCAATTAAGTGCCATTAGCAGTGGGGTGAAGGAACTAAGAGAAGTAATAGAAGAAGCGAAAACAAAACAGGGTGCTATATTATTTATTGATGAGATTCACCGTTTCAATAAAGGACAACAGGATGCACTATTAGGTGCCGTTGAAAAAGGCATTATTACTTTAATTGGTGCCACTACCGAAAACCCAAGTTTTGAAGTAAATAGCGCCTTACTTAGCAGGTGTCAAGTATTTATTTTAAAAGCCCTGGACGAAAAAGCACTACTACAATTAATTAATCAGGCCATTGAGAAAGACGAGCTATTCAAAGGACAAAATATTCAAATTAAAGAAACGGAAGCCTTGTTTCAATTATCGGGAGGTGATGGTAGAAAATTATTAAATCTATTAGAACTTTCTGTAGAGGCTTTAATTGATATTGAAAAAAGCGGCAGCCCCCTTGTATTAACCAATGACTGGGTAATGGAAGTGGCACAAACCAATATTGCACTATACGATAAAAACGGAGAACAACATTATGATATTGTTTCTGCTTTTATTAAAAGCATGAGAGGCTCCGACCCCAATGGAGCGGTGTATTGGTTATCTAGAATGATTGCTGGCGGAGAAGAGGTAAAGTTTATAGCAAGAAGAATGTTAATTTTTTCAAGTGAAGATATTGGTAACGCGAACCCCAATGCATTTTTATTAGCCAATGCTTGTTTTGATGCAGTGAATAAAATTGGTTATCCAGAAAGTAGAATCATTTTATCTCAGTGTGCAATTTATTTAGCCAGCTCTCCGAAAAGCAATGCCTCTTATGAAGCTATTAGTAATGGTCTTACACTAGTAGACAAAACAGGTAATTTACCCGTACCACTTCATTTACGCAATGCCCCTACTAAACTCATGAAGGATTTATCCTATGGTAAAAACTATCAGTATTCACATAAGGGTGAAAATAATTTCATTGAGCAAGAATACCTACCAGATACAATAGTGAATACAGCCCTGTATCAGCCTCAGCAAAATACACGCGAACAAGAAATTAGAAAGTTTTTACAAGAGCGTTGGAAAGGCAAGTATGGTTATTAAGTGGTTGTTAAGTGGTTATTGATTGTTATTTATATTTAATTAGTCATCATTTATTATATCTGATTTAATTTATCTTAATTATTTTATTCCTATTTTTGTTTCATGAGTACAAATACCAATCTAAGATGGGTTACTAAAACATTTAACGAGCTAAATGCAAATGAACTGTATGCATTACTAAGATTAAGAAGCGAGGTATTTGTGGTAGAACAGAATTGCATTTTCTTAGACATGGACAATAACGACCAAAAAGCATATCACACTATTGGTTTTATAGGAGAGGAAGTAGTAGCTACTACCCGATTATTCGATAAAAATATTATGTACGATGGCTACCAAAGTATTGGCCGCGTGGTAGGTTCTCCCAAACATAGAGGCTTGGGCATTGGAAAGGCCTTAATGCAATACTCTATTCAAGAATGTGAAAGGTTATTTGGCAAAGGCCCTATTAAAATTGGCGCTCAATTATATCTAAAGAAGTTTTACAACGAACAAGGCTTTGAACAATCGGGCGATGTGTATTTAGAAGACGAGATTGATCATATTCCTATGATACGCGCAGAAAAATTATAGAGTTCTTAATTATAGACTTCTTAGTTTAAATAATCTTTTTCTTTACCCCTTCATTTCAAGTGCTAAAAACTTAGCCGTATGTGTTTTTGATTTTTTGATCATATCTTCGGGTGTTCCTGTAAATTGAATAACTCCTCCACCACTTCCTCCTTCTGGACCTAGGTCAATTATATGATCGGCTACCTTTATCACATCCATATTATGTTCAATGACTAAAACTGTATTGCCTCTGTCCACCAAACGGTTTAGTACCCCAATTAATAATTGAATATCTTGAAAATGTAGTCCTGTTGTAGGCTCGTCTAAAATATAAAATGTTTTGCCTGTATCTTTTTTACCAAGCTCGGTAGCTAATTTAACGCGTTGTGCTTCTCCCCCACTTAATGTAACGGCCGATTGTCCTAAAGTAATATAACCCAGTCCTACTTCTAGAAGTACTTTTAGTTTTCTATAAATAAAAGGCACTGCTTGGAAAAAATCACAGGCTTCTTCTACCGTCATGTTTAGTACATCACTAATAGACTTTCCTTTATATCTAATTTCTAAAGTTTCTCTATTGTATCTCTTGCCTCCACATTTTTCACAGTGCACATATACATCTGGTAAGAAATTCATTTCAATTACACGCATTCCTCCTCCTTCACATACTTCACAACGACCACTTTTTACATTGAAAGAAAAACGACCCGCTTGATAACCTCTAATTTTTGCTTCAGGCACAGAAGCGAATAAAGTTCTGATATCTGTAAAAAAACCACAGTAAGTAGCAGGATTACTACGAGGGGTTCTTCCAATAGGAGACTGATCTATCTCAATTACTTTATCTATTTGCTCAATGCCTTCCACTTTAACAAATGGCATAGGCTTGGTTTTGCTATTATAACAAAACTGAGAAAGAATAGGATATAAGGTTTCATTGATTAAAGTAGACTTTCCACTTCCACTCACACCCGTCACTACCGTAAATGTGCCTAAAGGAAAACTGCAGTTTACTTTTTGCAAAGTATTACCCGTAGCTCCTTTAATTTGTATACTTAAACCATTGCCCTTTCTTCTCTCTGCAGGTATTTCAATTTTCTTTTTACCTGCTAAAAATAAAGCGGTATCCGATTTTAATTTAATAATTTCTTGTGGTGTGCCTTCTGCTACAATATGACCACCGTGAATACCCGCTCTAGGGCCAATGTCCACTAAATAATCGGCAGCCATCATAATGTCTTTATCATGCTCCACTACTAAAACAGTATTACCAATATCGCGTAATTGTTTAAGCGCTGTAATTAAGCGTTGGTTATCGCGTTGGTGAAGTCCAATAGAAGGTTCATCTAAAATATAAGTAATGCCTTGTAATTGAGAACCAATTTGAGTGGCCAAGCGAATTCTTTGAGACTCTCCTCCACTAAGGGATTTAGAAGGCCTGCTTAAAGACAAATAAGACAAACCTACATTCATTAAAAAAGAAATACGGTCGTCAATTTCTTTTAATATACCAGATGCAATTTGAGTATCCTTTTTATCAAGCTTCGCTGGTATTTTTTTAAACCATTCCTGCAAAGCGTCTAAATGCATATCATTTAAAGCAGCAATATTTTTATCATTCACTTTAAACCATAAACTATCTTTTCTCAGTCTTGCTCCCTCACAGGTAGGACAAGTATTTAATTCCATATAGCCTTCCACCCATGCTTTCAAATGATCGGTGCTTTGAGAAGAAGTAAACCATCTTTTCATCATAGGCACAATACCTTCATAGCTACCTGTATATTCATTCGGAATGTTCTCATCGCTTAAGTCCATATCCAAAGTGGAAGAAATATTTTTATCTCCAAACAAAATTAAATTCAAATGTTCCTTAGATAAATCTTGAATGGCTTTGTCTAAATTTATTTTATGCTTTCTTGCGAATAATTTGATTTGATTAAATACACTTGCCTCTCTTGCTTCTCCCAACGGGTGAATGGCTCCTTCATTAATACTTAATGTATGGTCTTGCAATAGCAAACTCATATCAATGGCATATACATTGCCTAAACCTTTACAATTAGGACAGGCTCCATAAGGTGAATTAAATGAAAAACTATTGGGAGAGGGTTCTTCATAACTTAAACCGGTGGTCTCACACATTAATTGCTTAGAGTATTGAACCAGTTTCGTTTTACCTTCTTCTAAAACAAAGAGTAAGTCCTTGCCCATTTTTAAACATTGGGCTACACTTTCTCCTAGTCTTGTTTTCATTGCATCCGTCACTGGAATAC
>CAITGN010000355.1:0-2181 GCA_903891965.1 uncultured Bacteroidota bacterium | reverse complement strand
TTCCAGTGTGTAAGTAATTAAAGGTTTGACTTATAACATTGCCCTCGTTAAAAGAAGAACGCAAGAAAGGATTTAATATTAATAAACTATCTAGTTTAGAAAACTTATTGAGGTGGTAAAGCTCTACATTGACAGGTTTATAGGTCCAAGTATCTTCTGTGCCATTTTTATTTTTCTTTATTTCATAGCCCCAGTTGGTTGTAAAGGATTTTAGTTTGTAATAATCTAATCTATCAATATAGGCTCCGTTAATAGAAAGGGTGGACCTGTTTTGGTTAGGATAGCTTGTTCTTTTGGGAACAAAAGGAATAATTAAATTCGGAAAACTATAAGTATGACCAAGATTGAATAGTAAAGTTTGTGCTAAATTCTCGTTGCCATTATTAACGTTTAATTCAACTCCAGTTCTTGCACTGCTAATGGAAGAAATAGCTTTTTTACGCACATTTCTATCTTTAAAAGTAACACTAGTAGAAAGTCCTAATAAATTTCCTGCCACTAATTGGGAATTATTCCTACTGCCTTCAACATCGAAATTAAAACTATATCTTAAAGAAGGCGTTAGGAAATAATGTAAGTAAACGCTGTCGTTTTGCAGAGTTGTTCTAGCATCTACTTGTTGCCAGGGACCAAGGCTACTAAAGTTGTTCAGGGTTTGGTAGTATAAATTTTCATTAAAGAGTGCGCCCTTTTTTATGATAGACTGCTCTTCAAATAAAGGCGACTTGAATTTATATTGCGTATAAGTTTGTAAAATATTTTTATAAGCTTCTTGCTGAGGCAAGCCTTTTGCCAAAACAGAATCGGGGTTGTCGGCTAATTTTAAATCGGAATAAAAAATTTGTTGACCAATAGGGTAGGTTTTGAATTCACTGCCACTAGTAGAGCGTAACTGAAAACTTAGTTTCCAAAGCGGGTGTTCACTTTCTGTTTTTTGTGCAAGAAGTACTTGGTTCATTTGATCTAATGGGTCCAAGTTTAATTCTAATAAACCTTGATTCAGTGTATCAACTTCTGCAAATATTTTTTCTTTGGTAAAAAAGTAATATCCATTGGCTCTAAATAATTCTACGAGTCGGTCTAATTCATTGTTGATGGATTCATTGGAATAGGCCATTCCTTTTTTTACATAAGCAAAAGCAGTATTATTTTTTGCGATGGATTGTAATAGGGTATCACTTAATTCATATACCACAGAATCGATAAGTGTTTTTTTATTCAAAAGAATTTCCATGGTAAGGCGAGCCCTCCATTCATTATTAACGGTATCTACTTTTACAATGGGTGTTAATACAGGATGATTATAACCTTTGGTGGCTAAATAGTTTTTCATAAACTGGACAGAAGGCTCCAATTTCTCTTCCTGTAAGCGAATAGGTTGTAAAATGGTGTTGAAAACTCCAAATTGACGTACTTGTTTGGCCTTAACACTATCGTCCCAGTAATTGGCTAGTTCATTAGAAAGTGCTTGCGCCTCTATATTATTGCCTGCGTCTTTAATAACCACTTTATTATCATATACAAAGCTTAATTGCTTAGGATAGTCATGAATAACTGCTTTTTTAATGTCTGCGCATGCATTTAATAAAAATAAAAGACCAAGAAGGTAAAATCTTGAGAAGAAACTAATATTTTTAAGCTTCCGTAATTGCATGTAAATGATAAGTAATAGTGAACTCAAATATATTCAATCTTTTGCCCATAAAAAACATTGGGCGGAAGAATCTGTGTTTATTGTAGAAGGGCCTAAGATGTTAGAGGAATTATTGGCATCTAATTGGGTCATTCGTAAAATTATTGCCTTGCCTGACTGGATTCAAGCACAGGGCGCATTGCCTGCAGAACTAGTGGAAGTGGATGAAATTATGTTAGGTCGATTAAGCCTACTTCAAACACCCAATAAGGTCATGGCCATTGTGGAAAAAAACAAAGAGGAGCAGGCATTGGTGTATAATGGAAAATTGGCATTATTATTAGATGGTATTCAGGACCCTGGAAATTTAGGCACCATTATTCGAACAGCCGATTGGTTTGGCATAGATCAAATAGTAGTATCAGAAGATACAGCGGGCTTATATAATCCTAAAGTCATTCAAAGTACTATGGGAAGTTGTTTTAGGGTTAATCTGCGTTCAATGGATCTTGAAACGCTTTTACAATCTAATGCAAAGTCTAAAAATA
>CAITGN010000354.1:0-5426 GCA_903891965.1 uncultured Bacteroidota bacterium | reverse complement strand
AGTCTTAAAACAAAAATGTCCTTATTAGGCACAGGTGCTATTATTGCCCTGCACTGGGTTTGTTTTTATCAAAGTATTAAACTAGCCAACGTTTCTATTGCCTTAGTATGTTTTTCAAGTACTAGTTTATTTAGCTCTTTTTTAGAACCACTATGGAAACATGCTAAAATACAATTTCAAGAAATTCTTATTGGTTCATTAAGTCTATTGGGTATTTTTCTCATATTCCATTTTGATACTCAATTTAGAACGGGTATTATCGTAGGTTTATTTTCAGCCTTATTTGCAGCTATCTTTTCTATTATTAATAAGCGTTTTACCAGTCATATCGATGTTCAAACCATACAATCCTATGAAATGACAGGGGGGCTATTATTTTTATTGCCTTTTGTATTATTACTTGGTTTTAATACGGGGTTTAATCCTGTAGGATTATTACCTACAAGCATGGACTGGTTTTGGTTATCTATACTAGCAATAGCTTGTACAGTCTGGTCAACTCATCTTATGCTTTCTTCCTTGAAACATATTAGCGCCTTTACATTGAATGTAACTTTGAATTTAGAACCTGTCTATGGTATTATACTTGCCTTTATTTTATTTAAAGAACAAAAACAATTAGGGCTTAGTTTTTACGCAGGTATACTTTGTATAATTATATCTGTTATCATACAAATGAGAAGAATTGTAAAGCAACACCGCATCCAACAAGTTAAAATTCAAAGATAAAGCCTACGGTAGGCGTTATAAAGATGGTATTGTTTTCGTATAAAGAAGGCTCTGCATTGGATCCATCTTTTTTAAGCGCTAAGCCATCGGTAGTTTTGAAAGTTCCATTGGCCTCGTAAGAAAATATATAAAAGGGAGGAGATACGGTTTTAGCTCCATACCAATTGGTAATATCTATATAAAAATCAAATGTCGATTTCTTGTAATTATACTTTTTATCTAATCTAAAATCACTTGAATGAAAGGCTCTATTACGTAAAGTATTTAATTTAGCGTAATCAAATAAGCCCGTACCTAATGTCGCGAAGTTTAATTTACTCAAATTCATATCATAAGGGGTATAAGGAGCACCACCTTGGTATCTGAACTTAATACCTAACTCCCAATTTTTATTAAACTTATAACCACCCGTTAAACTAAGTAAGTGTATATTTTCCCAAGAACTAGGACTGTATTTCCCTTGAATATCGGTATAAGAACTTCTGAAAAAACTATAACTAGCAACTCCAAAAAAGCGCTTTGTTAATTTTTGTTGAGCAAATAATTCATAGCCATAACTTCTACCTAAACCAACGGTGGAGATATCCTCGTTGCCTAAAATATTAAAATCGGCCCCTAAATTAGATAAACTAATTCCTTTTTCTTTACTGATAGGAACCCCTGTATATCTTTTATAAAATACTTCTGCTGTAAAGCGAGTAGATTCAGAACGCAAGTATTCAATGCCTGTTACATAATGGAAGCTTCCAATATAACTAGCGTCTCTGTTTAAATAATTACCAGATGCGTCTTTAAAGCCTAAGGCTGTATTGGGGGCTAATTTAAAGTACTTGCCTACAGAGGCATTCCATGTGAGTTGATCGGTTAAAACCAGGCTTAATCCAACTCTTGGAGATATTTGACGCATTATTTGATTACCTGTATTGGTAAAAGTATTTCCATCTTTTCGAATACCTGCGCTAATACCTAATCTATTATTAAAGGCTCTTTTACCCATTTGGAAAAAAGCACCATATTTTTTATAATTAAAACTAGAATTATAACGGATATAAGTTTTAGCACCTAAGGTAGGAGTGGCTGCATTCGGGAATAAATTATTGTACTTCAACACTTGATAAGTGCTATTGTCATAATTAATATCTGTAAGATTAAACCCAGTTGTAAATTTAATGCCTAATAAACTTTTAGAAATATCCCATCTTAAATTATTGCCAATGTCATTAGAGGTGTAATCAAAAGTTTTTTCACCTCTATCAGGATTTAAATTGTCTTCGTATTTCTCATTTACATTGTATAAATTATTCTTACTAATAGCTAAATTCCAATACCCTTTTTTAATTAAACGCTTTAAGGTAACACCCATGGTGTAACTCCACTGATTAATAGAGGGGCTAGCATTGAGTGCGTATACTTTTTGAGGCGTTGAGTTTCTAGGGGCTGCAAATTTAAATTCATCAATAGCACCCACGCCAATAAAGGTTAAAGTGGTTTTAGGATCGATACTATGGGTTACTTTAAACTGATAATCCCAAAAATTAGGTCGAATAGGCAAGTCTAATACATGAAATAAATATTGTAAATAACTGCGTCTAGCAGAGACTAAAAAAGTAGTTTTCCCATTTTTTGATAAGGGACCTTCAAAAGTACTTGCAAACTCAGTGGCTCCCATTCTTATATTTCCTTGCAATTTTTCTGTATTACCTCTTTTTTGTTTAAACTCAAATACAGAAGAAAGGGCATTGTCAAATTTTGCATCAAATGCAGAAGAGGATAATTTTACCTCATCAATAAAAGAAACATTTAAGATACCCTGTGGCCCACCTGCACTACCTTGGGTACTGAAATGGTTAATTACGGGTATTTCTATACCATCTAAATAAAATACATTCTCATTGGGGGCGCCACCTCTTACAATAATATCATTTCTAAAACCAGCTCCTGTGGAAGCTGAACCGGTAACACCTGGTAAAGACTGTACCACTTTAGAGATATCAAAATTACTTCCAGGACTAGATTTAATCTCTTCAGAGGTTAATCTTTGCACACTTAAGGGAGTTTCTAAGGTAGCTGCTCTTACTGTTTTTCTATTACCACCTACTCTTACTTCAGCTAATTGATAGGACTCGGGAATAAGTTCAATGGTATTGTTTAGTTCATTACCTGAAGTGACAACCACATTAAACAAAGTAAGGGGATAAGAACCTATTGAAATAAATTTTAATTGGTATTGGCCTGTAGGAATGGATTTTATTACATATTTACCATTGCTGTCTGTTACAGTTGAATAGGGGGTATTTAAAACCTTAACAGATACCCCTGATATAGGAAATTGAGTATTTTTATCGACTACCCAACCCGATAAATTACCCTTATTTTGAGCAAATCCAAAAGCACAGAGTAGTAGGGATAGGGCGAGAAAAATACCTTTCATATAATAAATTAATAAAGCAAATCTAAGACAAAAAAAGATCTCAAAACTATTTGTATATTACAATTATAAAATACCAAAAAATGAATAAAATTCTATTGTTTTTACTGGTTTTCCTTTGTTTGAAAACAAGTGCACAAAAAAAGGAATTAGACCATACTGTTTATGATAGTTGGCAGTCCATCAGAGAAACCTCTTTTCATCCTCAAGGCAAATTTATAGTTTATGCTATTGCGCCTCAGGAAGGAGATGGTTCATTTATTATTAGAAATGTGAAAACGGGAAATGAATTAAGTATTGCTAGAGCCACACAAGCCGTTTTTACAGAAAATGGTGAATATCTAGTAGCTAAAATTAAACCTAGTTTTGCTGAAACTAGAAAAGCCAAAATAGATAAAAAGAAGGCAGATGAAATGCCTAAAGACAGTTTAGTGATAGTGGAATTAGCAACTAGTGCTATTCAAAAAATCCCTTCTGTAAAAAGCTTTCAATTGGCAGAACATGGTAATGAAATAATACTGTATTTGAAAGATAAAAAAGGAGATATCAATAAAGAAGGATCTGATTTGGTAATGAGAGATTTATCTTCTGGAAAAGAGAAAACCTATTCCAATATTGCACAGTACTTAATACATCCTAAAGCAATGGGTGTAGTCATGTATCAGGTGAAGACAAAACAAAAAGAGGCCCAGGTACTACTTGCCACTATTGCAGACACCAATATGAAGGTGTTGACAAAGCAAGTATATACGGCAACCAATTTTATTTGGGATGAAGAAGGAAAACAATTGGCTTATTTAGTGGAGAAAGACAGTGCCGACAAAGCCCTTCAAAAAAATTATTACTTAGCATATTATACGCCTTCACTAGAGACAGCGGTATCTGTATTCGATAAGTCTAACAATGCTATTCCTACTAACTATACAATTGGAGGGGATAGAAAAATGAAGTTTAGTAAGTCGGGTAATAAACTAGAATTCGGTGTTCAACCCATACTGCCTATCAAAGACACTAGTTTACCAGATTTTGAAAGAGTAAGTGTTGATATTTGGCATTACAATGATCCTATCATTCAACCTGCTCAACAAAAAGCTTTAGAAAGTACTTTAAAAAGTACTGAACTAGTAGTCATTAATACTGAAAATAAAAGAGCAACTTACCTAGGTAAAATTAAAGACAGAGATGTTATGACAACTGCTGAAGGAGATGGCAGCACTGCTTATGCCACTATTGATTCTACTTACTTACTAGCATCTCAATGGCAAGGCTTTTCTCTAAAAGATATTTTTGCTATTAGCACAAGTACAGGACAAAGAAAATTAATTCAAAAAGAGTGGAAAGGGAATTTAATGAGTCCTTCTTATGATGGTAATGCTTTGGTGTATTATGATGAACCACAAAAAAAGTATTTTTCGTATAATGCAACAACGGGTAAAACCATTCAAATTGCCAAAGACATTAAAACTTCATTATTTGATGAAGAAAACGATTTACCAGACGATCCTAATGCCTATGGCATTGCGAAATGGATGGACAATAACCAAGAAGTATTAATGTATGACAGATATGATATTTGGTTAGTAGACATGAATGGAATAAACGCCTCTAAGAAATTAACCAATGGTAGAATGAATAAAATTATTTCAAGATTTGTTGAGACCGATACAGAGCGTAAAACTTTAACTAAAAATGCGACAATTTTAATTAAAGGATTTAGTGAGGTAGATAAGTCTGAATTATTATCAACCTTAAATCTTGCAGATGGTAAATTGAATTTAATAAACCAAGTAGCGATGCATTTTAGCACTATTATTGGAGCCGCTCATTCTAATGATATTGCGGTAATGCAGGAAGACGAAGTAAAATCTCCTAATTTATTCTTATATACATTAGCTGCTACAAAGCAAAATCCAAGCAGTATTGCTACTATTAATACGCAGCAAGCGAATTACAATTGGATGAGTTCTCAAATAGTAAAGTGGAAGGCCTACACAGGTAAAATGGCAGAAGGTGTTTTATACTTACCTGAGAATTTCGATGCCAAGAAAAAATATCCCATGATTGTATATTTCTATGAAAGAAGCAATCAAACGCTACATAATTATTTAGCACCTGCGCCCACACCTTCTAGATTAAATATTCCTTTTTTTGCAAGTAGAGGCTACATTGTATTTGTACCCGATATTTGGTACAAAACAGGTTATCCTGGACAATCTGCTTATGACTATATCTTAAGTGGTACTAGAGCCATGATTCAAAAAGGTTTTGT
>CAITGN010000353.1:0-8921 GCA_903891965.1 uncultured Bacteroidota bacterium | reverse complement strand
GGCGTAGCCGACGCTTACAACGCATAGTATTCGAATGGGTTTGATATTTAAAAGCCTGGTCCTTCAAAAGACTGGGCTTTTTTATGTTCTAAAATGAATTAATTTTAATTGAACTTTCTATATAATAAGTTTATGAAAAATATTTTAGTATTATGTACAGGCAATAGTTGCAGAAGTCAAATAGCCCATGGATTTTTAGCTAGCATGACTGCGGGCAAGGCCAATGTCTATTCTGCAGGTGTAGAAACGCATGGCGTGAACCCAAAAGCCATAGCTACTATGAAAGAAATTGGTATTGATATCTCAGATCATACCTCTAATAATATCACAGAATACTTCGGTATTGATTTTGATTATGTAATTACCGTATGCGATAACGCTAAAGAGCGATGCCCATATTTTCCTACCAAGGCCGTTAAATTACATTATAATTTTCCAGACCCCGCCAAGGCTGTTGGCACGGATGATGAAATTAATGAACAGTTTAGGACTGTAAGGTCTTTAATTAAAGATTACTGCGAAAAATTTGTAGAAGAATATATTTAATTATTCTTAGCTCCATTATCTATCCAACAGAAAATTGCATTTTTATCGGCTACTGCTAAGGTTTTACCCTTAGGCATTCTGCCAGATGCTATAGATGCTTTAATTTGACTTGCATTATCATGTACTACCTGAAAATTATTCAAAGGTGCCGCATTATTTTCATCATGACAACCACTTGTATTACAAGAACTATTAAATAGTGGCAATATAGTTTTACTAAAGCTTGTATTGGAATCACAAGTAGCTGCTACAGGGGTATCTGTTGCTGCATTTTTTGAACAAGCAATCACAACCATCATAAATATAAGTGCCAATAAATGAACTTGATAAGATCTGATTTTCATAATGGTATATTTTAAAGAATAAAAAAAGCGTCCCGAAAACCGGGACGCTTTTGTATGTATATCTAACAATTTTTTAAATACTAGCTTATTTCCATATTGTCCAACCTTTCCACCAAGTTTGATTTTCACCAGATGTAGCAACTGCACCTCTAAATGTAGCTGTCTTATCAAAGAAAGCATTTTGTAATTTAGCATCTTTGAAGTCACCATTTTTAGTGAAGTTTACATTATCCCAAGTTCCTAATGATCCCCAAGTAGCTGCAGTTATAGCATCAGTACTTAAAGTTGCAGGAGTAGTTGAAGGAGTTGAGTTATTAGCGTAAGGAGTAAAGTCTGGGTTTGTATAGTTAAATGGTTGAATCAATTTTAATCTATCTGCAGATGCAGCAGTTAAAATTGTATTACCATATGCTGGAGTTGAAAACCAAGTTAACAAACTAGCAGCTGAAGCACCAGTTGGTGTACCACTTACAGTGTAAGTAATATTTGAAGTATTACCAGCTAATGTTACGTTTTTCATTCTAATAGTACTATCGTCGATATTTTTATCAACTGCAGTTCCAGTAGAAGCATCAAATTGAATAGCAACTGGCCATCCAGCAATAATAGAGTTCATGATAGAAATTCCAGTATTTCTTCTGATATGCGCACCAGCTCTAAATAAACTATTTCCTTTACCAGTAACTGGATCAATTCTTGGTCCAATAGCTGTCATATTAGAGAAAACAGCTGTAGTTTTTGGAGATAAAGTAGATCCTTTACCATCGTTATCTGATTCGAATGCTTCAGAAGTAGAGATATCAGCAATAGCAGAGTCTCTTAAAGCAATACCAAATTGAACGTTTCCAGAATATCCAAAGTCTGTATCAAAATCATCATCTTGAGTTTTATAAGCAATCAAGTACTTACAGTTCACTGTACCACCAAACCACTCGTAAGCATCATCTTTTGCATAAGTAACTTGAATATGGTCAATAGTTGTACCATTACCTACGCCAGCCATTGTTAAGCTATTCAACTCATTATCTGGTTGGTAAGCGTAACCTGCGTATTCAATTCTTACATATTGTAAAATACCAGAATTATCTGCATCGTTTCCAGTTGGGAAATCAGCATCGCCAGAACCAGCTAAACCGTAACCTACTTCTGTATCATTAACACCACCTTCCACTGAAGTTAAACCAGTTACAGCAGCACCTTTCCAAGTTAATACTTGGTTTACTTTTGCAGTTCCTAATAAAACTATTCCACCCCAGTCACCTGATTGAGGATTAGCTGAAGAAGAAGTAAATACGATAGGTTTGTCAGCAGTTCCTTTTGCTACTAATTTTGCACCACGGCAAATTACTAAAGCAGCCACATTTGCACCTGATCTACCTTGTACTTTTGCGCCAGCTTCTACTGTAACTGTAACACCTTTTGTTACATATACTAAGCCAGAAAGATAGTTTACATCTTTTGCAAATAATGTAGTGTCTTTTGTGATTTTACCTGATAAAGTAATGGTATTAGATACCACACCTACAGGTGCAACTTCCTTCGTTACTACGAAGATTTCTTTTTCGCCATCGGTTTCAATCTTTCTGCAACCAGTAACGGCTAAAAAAGCTAGAGATAAAATAAATAATTGTTTCATTGTTGTTGTATTTAAAAAAAGTTTTTTGATTTTGTTATATTATAAAGAGTAGTTGATTGTTACGCCATAAGTAGTTCCAAATTTTCTTGACAATCTAATAGCATCTTTAGTTGCATCGTATTCAGTATCGCTATTGTTGTTTTGGTAGAAAATTTGTCTTTGATTGAAAATATCTGCAACAGTAAATTTAATCTCAGCTTTATTATTTGCAAATTTCTTACTTACTTGGAAGTCAACCAATGATCTTGGTTTTTCATAAACGTCTGGTGTTCCTGCTCCAGCTTGAATATCACCTACTAGGTAAATACGTTTACCAATTTGATTGAATAATACAGTTGCATTGAACCCTTTTTCAACCACATCATATAATATACCAGTGTTGATGATATAAGGCGATTGACCTTGTAAAGATCTGCTTACATTTAAAGCAGCATCATCAATTTTTGAATTAATATAAGAAGCGTTTGCTTGTAACGTGAAACGCTTAGATAATTTTTTACGTGCTTCTGCTTCTAAACCAAAAGCTGTTGCTTTTGAAACGTTTTGGAAAGAGAATAAACTTGAACCTCCTGAACCTTCTTGATAAATGCTTTCAATAGGATTTTCAAAATTCTTATAGAATACACCTACTGTGAATATTTCACCTGCTGCAGGATAAAGTTCATAACGAAGGTCGGTATTGGTAATTTTAGTACGCTTTAAAGATGGATTACCAGAAACTGACGCATTTAATTCAAAATCATATATGCTTAAAGCAGATAATTCTCTTAATTCTGGACGAATTACTGTTTGAGAACCTGTAATTCTTAAGTTTGATTTATCGCCTACTTTAATAGTTGCGTTTACACCTGGTAAGTAATCGGTAACCTTAGAATAAGTATGTCTTGGATCCCACTTCTTAACCGATCCTACTAATTGGTCAAAATTTTCAACTCTTAAACCCCAAACTACTCTTAAACCTTCAGAAAACTTATTGTCAAATTGAACATAACCTGCATTTAAAATGGTGTTGGCTAAGTATCTGAAATTTCTATTTTGAATAGAGTTAAAGGCAAATTTGTTATCTGTTCCTGTTCCAAAATTAGAAGGGTTAAAGGCACTAGAAGCATCTAATAATCTTAAAGCTGCATTATCTCTAGGCATTGTGATGGCAAATAATTGAGCATCATATAAACGATCCTTTACTTGGCCCATATAACCAGCCTTGATGGTATTTTGTTGATTTATTTTGAAAGTTAAATCGCCACCCGCTGTATATATATAATCAGATAATGTTTGGAAAATTCTACTTCCAGATTGTTGAGACAAAGTATTTGAAATATTTAGAACATATGGATCAGAACCAGTTACACTTTTAGTGTACATAATTCTTCTTTGATCTGGAGAATATGAATCTAAAATATTAAAGGCACCATACCAATTGAATTTTAATTTACTAGACAAACTATGTTCACCGTTCAATTGATTTGTAAAGAACACGTTTTGAGCGAAAATAAATTCATTTCCTTTTAACAAATCTTGTCTTGAATAGTCAGTACCCATTCTAGAGTTATAAGTATTTGCAGTTTTAACGTTTGCAATAGCCTTATAACTAATTTTATTCAATGGATTTAAGAAGATAGACAAACCTGCAATAGCACCCATATTAATGTCTTGAAAATACTTGCTATCTTTTAATTCAGTAATTGGATTAAACTTTTCAGCTGTAATACCATTTTGATTGTTTGTGTTGTCTTGGAATCGGTATGCATTTGAATAACTCACACCAATCATACCCCCAATTTTTTTACCAAACAAAGTGCCAGCAAAACCACCATTCATTTGCATGTTGATATTTGGTTTTGCTGTAGTTTGCACTGGAGCCCAATTGTTTGACATTGTTTTACCTAATGCCGTTTTAGCGCCAATACTAGAAGTATCAAAATTTGATTTAGTCGTATAACCGATAGGTAAGGCTCTTGTTCCGTCGTCAATACCCAACCAATCTGTTTTACCGCCTTTGTCTTTAAAGAAATCTTTTCCTGTAACTAAGCTATTCGCACTTGTACCTAATTGAATATTAAAGAAATTCTTAGAAGGTACATCCTTTGTGTTTACTTGAATTAAACCACCCGCCCACTCGCCTGGTAATTCTGGAACGAATGCTTTATTAATGATAATGTTATCAATAATTTGAGAAGGGAATAAGTCGAAAGAGAAAGTTTTACGATCAGGCTCGGTACTTGTTAATAAAATGCCATTTAACATTGCTTGGTTGTATCTATCCGCCAAACCTCTTACAATAATATATTTACCTTCTTGGATAGAAGCACCTGGTGTTCTTTTTAAAATTTCTGCTGTATTTCTATCTGGACTTCTTTTAATAGTTTCTGCTGAAATAACAGAAGCTACTGTATTTGTATTCTTTTGAAAAGAGATTAAAGCGTTATCGGTAGCACCTTTGTTAGCCGATCTATTAGCAGAAACTGTAACGTCCGCTAATTTTGAATTCGCTTCTTCTAATACTACATCTACTGCTAAATCTTCACCTGCAGTAGTTGCTTTAATATCTTGAACTGTTTTGTTTTTATATCCTACATAAGTTAAAACTAAAGTATAGTTCTTAGCTACATCAATGCTAAAACTATATCTTCCCTCAATGTCTGTTTTAGTAATCTGTGTTTTATCAGATTTTAATGTAAGAGAAACGCTAGCAAGCGCTTCATTTTTAGTACTAGTAATTTTACCAGTTAATTTAGCTTTTTGAGCTTGAGCTATAGATGCAATTGCGATAAATCCAACGAGTATTAATAACCTTTTCACAGTATAAATATTTATACCGCAAATATTAGACTTCAATGTTACCGCAATGTTACCTCAGTGTGAACATAATATTAACTCTAGAAAAAAATCAAATACAAAATTAATTACATAAGCTATTGAAAATCAATGGCAATAATGGTATCTGGGCCAGTCAATGACAAACCGCGTGTATCAATTAAAACCCCGTTTTGTCTAATGCTAAATGAAAGGCTTGAAACAGTACCCATAATGCCTACTTTTTTAACCTTGATATTACCAGGAATAAATAAGCCTGATTGATTTCTTTGTTTCATTAAATGCACATAAACATGTTTAGCGTCTTGAGTCGTCACGCCCCATAATTGAGGACTTAAAGGACCCCCTCTTGTACCATAAATACTAGCTCCATATTTATTAACCCATTTGCCTACTAATGCTAGGGTATCTCTGCATTCAACTTGTATTTCTCCATTGGCCATGGGCCCTACATTTAATAACAAGTTTGAATTACGACCAGCAGCACCCACCAGTGTTTGAATGATATTATTATAGGTTTTATAATTGCGGTCATTAATTTTAAAACCCCAAGAATCATTCATGGTTATACAAGATTCCAAAGGCAAAGCAGATGCTGTTTGAAAACTTAAACCAGAACTATTTTGTCCAGGCAAGTCTTGCTCAAACATTTGAAAGTCTTCACCAGGGATAGGATCAAGATGATGATTGTTACCAATCATACAAGCAGGTTGTAGTTTATGAATTAAACTATAAATTTCATTGTACTTCCAATCAATGCGAGAACTTCTGTCTTTGGACCCTTCTGGATTGGTTTGATCCCAATGACCATCAAACCAAATACAAGATATATCTCCATAGTTAGTAAGTAGCTCTGTTAATTGACCCTTCATGAATTTTAAATAAGAATCGTAATTACTTTTTGCAGTTCTTCCCGATTTTTTTCCTGTTCTACCTGTTTCATAAGGATAGTCGTCTCTAGACCAATCCAATAAAGAATAATAAAACCCTAATTTAATACCTTGCTTTTTACATTCTGCTGCTAGTAACTTTAAAGGGTCTTGTTTATAATGTGTGTTGGTTATTTTCCAATCGGATTGCTTGGTATCCCAATTAGAAAAGCCATCATGATGTCTTGTAATTAGTACAATGTATTTCATACCAGCGTTCTTCGCAGTGCTTACCCATTTAGCCGCATCAAAATCAACTGGGTTAAATACTTTAGATAATTTTTTATAATCGTCTTTGTTGATTTCTTTATTATTCATGACCCACTCTCCATCGCCCAGTGCACTGAAAGCGCCCCAGTGTATAAACATGCCAAACTTATTGTCTTGAAAACTTGTTCTGGCAGCAATATTTGCTTTAGTAGGCGTATAGGTTTGCGCTTGAGCAGACAAAACCAATAGACATAGAATGAACAAGAAATAATTTTTCATAATTGAAAATTAAAAGAATAAAAAATATTGTTAAAAATATTGTCAAATAAATATTGTCGAAAGAATGTTACAGTTGCAATAACATTTTTGAATGGCTTTTTAATCTAAATGAAAAACACTGTGTAAATCGCTAGTGCCTTTGAAATTTACATCTAAGTCTTTGATGATGCCGTCTTTTACATCATATACCCAACCATGCAAATGCAAAGGCTGTTCTCTTTTCCATGCATTTTGAACAATAGATGTTTTTCCTAAATCATGTACTTGTTCAATAACATTTAATTCCACTAATCTATCTGTTCTTTGCTTATTATCTTTTATCGCATCTAACTCTTTAAAATGTAAACGATAAACATCTTTGATATGTCTTAACCAGTTATCAATTAACCCGAATTGTTTGTTTTCCATAGCAGCTATTACACCACCGCAACCATAGTGACCACAAACTATAATGTGTTTTACTTTCAATACTTCCACAGCATAGGAAAGTACACTTAGCATGTTCATGTCGCTATGAACAACCATATTGGCAATATTACGATGTACAAAAATATCACCAGGCAAAGTGCCGGTAATTTGGTTGGCCGGTACACGGCTATCGGAACATCCAATCCATAAATATTCCGGATTTTGACTATTCGCCAACTTATCAAAATAGGTTGGGTCAATGGCTAATTGATTGGCTACCCAGTTTTTATTGTTTTCTAGTAGTTTCTTGTATGATTTTTCCATGCAACCTAAAATTAGGCAAAATTTTGGATTTTGTTTGAAGTTTGAACAGCAATTACCTAGGCCTTTATGCTATTTACCCTAATTTTATTAGATGAATATACTTGTTGAAATAATGGGCTGGATTGGCTCTGTATTAATTGTAGGGTCCTACGCTTTGAATATAACAGGCAGGCTTGAGGCTACTCATAAACTATATGTCTTAGCCAATATTCTTGGGGGTTTATTTTTTGTTGTGAACACCTACTTCCATCAGGCCTACCCTTCTATGTTTGTAAATATTGTTTGGGTAATTATTGCCATTGTAATGCTAAATAAAAAAGATAAAAATAAAGAAGCTATCAGTAAATCCTAACCTAAATCAACTATTGAAATAGTTTGTTTAAATACAAATGAAAAAAATAAGTACCCCTTTATTGTTTATGCTGAAATGGTTGGTCATTATAATTATGACGACAAGTATAGTAGGCTCCGCTACTGCATGGTTTTTGATAGCATTGGACTTTGTTACCATTTGGCGTACCGACCATATTTGGGTAGTGAATTTCTTACCCTTAATAGGTTTAAGTATTGGTTATGCTTACCATTATTTTGGAACAGCTGTTCAAAAAGGAAACAATTTAATTTTAGAAACACATCAAGCTGAAGAAACTACTAGCAGTTCAAGTAATACAAGTACTTCTACTAAACCTATTCCCTTATTAATGGCCCCACTTGTTTTTATAAGTACTTTACTTACACATGTAGGTGGAGGTTCTGCAGGCAGAGAAGGAACAGCGGTGCAAATGGGCGGGGCTATAGCAGATCAGTTCACCACGCTATTTAAATTAAGTTCTGCTGAAAGAAAAACCATTTTAATAATGGGTGTGAGTGCAGGCTTTGCTGCAGTATTTGGAACACCATGGGCGGCTGCGGTGTTTGCTTTAGAAATTATGAGTTTTAAAAAAGTGGAATTTGAAAATATAATTCCAAGTTTTGCTTCAGCCTTTGGTGCGCACTATATTTGTTTAGCATGGATGGTAAAACATACAGCCTATAGCATTGATATTATTCCAAGTATTTCGGCAAGTACAATAAGTTGGACCATGCTAGCAGGTCTTATTTTTGGATTAGCTGCACTCCTATTTATTTATACTGGAAAAATTTTTGAAGGGCTTTTTGCAAAAATAAAATTTGAACCTATGCGTCCATTTATCGGAGGTATAATTATTGCCTTATTTATTGTAGTGGCTAATTCCACCAAATATATAGGATTAGGTACTCCTTCCATTGTTGACGCTTTTAATGAACCCGCTGGTAGTTTTGATTTTGTTTTAAAAATTTTATTAACCAGTCTTACTTTAAGTGCAGGCTTTAAAGGCGGTGAAGTAACCCCCTTATTTTTTATAGGGGCTGCCTTAGGCAATATACTTATTTGGTTTATTCCTTTTC
>CAITGN010000352.1:0-4896 GCA_903891965.1 uncultured Bacteroidota bacterium | reverse complement strand
TTAGCGGCCGCTTACCAAGGCATTAAATTACATGAGAAAGCCATTGATGCTTATCAGTATGCCATTGTCATTGATGAGAAATTTGATTATGCGTATCGTAATATGGGTGATGCCTTTTTACGCATTAGAAAATATAGAGAGGCCATTGAAGCCTTAGAAAAAGTTTTAGAATTATCAAGACCAGAGGATGTTATTTATGAGGCCATTGGTCACTGTTATCATAGAATGAAAAATTTTGCCCAAGCAAGGTTTCATTATAAGAAAGCGGTACACTTGAATCCCGATGATAGTAGGCTCTATCAAAAAATTGCCGGCACCTATATGCAAGAAGAACATTGGGAGTTAGCTATTAAGCAATTAGAACATGCTTTAAGAATTCATAAACATATTAATGAGTACTATATTTTAATGGGGGAATGTTATTTGCATCTTTTGCAGTTCAAAGAGGCAGCCCAGTTTTTTGGAACAGTGGTAAAAAACAAGCCTAAACAAATTGCTGGTTGGGAATACTTAATCAAATGTTTAGTGGCCAATGAGCAGTTAGACAATGCCCTAGAACAAACTGAACTTGCTTATATGTCTACGCAAGGAAAGGTCATTTTCATTTTTTACCGTAGTGCTATTTTATTTATGATGGGCAAAACTGCAGAGGGATTATTACAATTAGAGATGGCATTGTCTAAATCTTCTAAACTATTAAAAAAGTTTACCAAATTCTATCCTGAAATTGTGCATGATCCCAAAGTGGCTGAGTTAATTGGACAATTTAAGAAGGCAAAAAAATCTTAATCAAATTAAGTTACCTTTGCGCTAATTATAAAATGAAAAAATAAAAAAATGAATTTTAATCTGACTCAAATACCTGAAAGAACAGCCAAACCAAGAAAAAGTGGACTTACCATGGTGATGGACAAAGGCTTGAGTTTTGGGGAAGCGGAAAATTTTTTAAGTGTTGCGGGGATTCATACCGATGTTATTAAATTAGGCTTCGGTACTTCTTTTGTTACCCCCAATTTGAGAAAGAAAATTGAATTATACCAAGCAGCTGGTATTCCAGTATATTTCGGAGGTACTTTGTTTGAAGCCTTTGTAATTAGAAATCAGTTCGATGATTATATTGCGATGTGCAAGGATTATAAAATTGATATGATTGAAGTAAGCGATGGTTCTATCTCTATTCCACATGCTGAAAAATGTGGGTACATAGAAAAAATTTCAAAATTTGCAACGGTATTAAGTGAAGTGGGAAGTAAGGATGCTGCACATATTATTCCACCTTATCAATGGATTGAACTGATGAGTGCTGAATTAAAAGCCGGTTCTACCTATGTGATTGCAGAAGCAAGAGAAGCGGGTAATGTAGGTATATACAGAGGCAGTGGGGAAGTGCGTGAAGGATTGGTGCAAGAAATACTAACTAAAATTCCAGCAGAGAAAATTTTATGGGAAGCACCTCAAAAAGCACAGCAACTTTATTTCTTGGAACTAGTAGGTTGTAATGTGAACTTAGGAAATATTGCACCTTCTGAAGTCATTCCTTTAGAAACCATGCGTATTGGACTTCGTGGCGATACTTTTGACTTATACTTAAATAAATAATCTTGCGCCAGTTCGGATTAATTGGATATCCATTATCCCATTCTTTTTCACAGAAATTTTTCACTGAAAAGTTTTTGCAGGAAAATATTGTCAATGCGAGCTACCAAAATTTTCCCATTCCCTCTATGGAATCCTTTGGGGCTTTATGGAAAGAAAATCCAAATTTGGAAGGCTTGAATGTGACCATTCCTTATAAAAAAGAAGTCATTCCTTTTTTACAACATAGTAGTGCTGTAGTGCAAGAAATTCATGCTTGTAATTGCATTCGAAAATTCAATAATGAGTTGTATGGTTATAATACCGATGTAATTGGTTTTGAAAAATCTTTACTTCCTTTTTTACAACCACATCATACGCATGCACTCATACTCGGCACTGGTGGTGCGGCTGCGGCGGTAAGGTGGGTGCTTCAAAAATTAAATATTCAGTTTCAGTTGGTTTCAAGAAAGGCGAACACAATTGAAGCGAATACTGAAATGAAAGCTTCTTTAAGTTATGATCAATTACCTGCCTCAGTTATAGAAAGTCATACACTTATTATAAATACAAGCCCTCTGGGTATGTATCCCAATGTGAATGAAGCGCCACCCATTGCTTATGAGGGTATAACGGCGCAGCATCATTTATATGATTTAGTGTATAATCCAACAGAGACTTTATTTATGCAAAAAGGTTTAGAAAAAGGCGCCACTGTTCAAAATGGATTAGCCATGCTGCATATACAAGCAGAAGAGTCTTGGGCTATATGGAATGCAAAAATGTAAATAATTGGGTGACGGCTTTTTGTCTATGACTATACATATTTTTTTCCTCCATGGTCATTTCAGCAAAACTTTTACTAGCACCTTCTGGAATAAAAATGGGATCATAACCAAAGCCCTCAGCGCCATGCATGGTTTCAGCAATTGTTCCTTTACAAATTCCTTCGAAATAAAAAACTTCTTTATTCCATAGTAAACATATCACTGTTCTAAATTGTGCTTTGCGATTGGTAGAACCATTTAATTTTTCTAATACTTTATCAATATTGGCTTGAAAATTTCTATCGCCACCTGCATACCTTGCACTTTTCACACCTGGCTCCCCATTCAGTGCTTCAATTTCAAGTCCTGTATCCTCGCTAAAACAATTTTGCTTGGTGATGTTTTCTATAGTAATCGCTTTTTCGTAAGCATTCTCTTGCAGGGTTTCGTGAGGCTCAGGAATATCAATGTCTATGCCTGCTTCTTTTAAAGTAATAATAGTGAAGTCGCTTCCAACTAAGGATTGAATTTCTTTTATTTTATGTTCGTTATTAGTAGCAAAAATGATAGTGTGCATGCGAACTTATTATAATTGAAATATTTGTTTAAGCACAGTCCATAGTTTTCCTTTTTCTTTTTTAGCATCTGCGCTAGTTCCTTGCATTGTAGATAATGCTGCGCTAAATAATAAATTGGCTTCACCTAAGGGCGTTGTTTTATATAAGGTAGTAGGTAATTTAATTTTTAAGGCCTTGTTATCTATATCAAATGCAATCACTAATAAAGAAGGAAGTTTAGTAAGCATTTCATGTAAACTTGCTTTTTGATTACCTAAATTAATAAGTGCAATATCTGCAATGGTAAGTCGGCAAGCATTTAAAATGGAAGTCAGTAAAATAAAATCGCTTTCGTTTAAATACACCGAGGCGGGGTCATTCACTACTACCAATATTTTTTTATGATGATCTCCTAAATATTTAATAGGGCTAGCCATCTCTGTTTCATCGGTGACAGTGGCTTGTTCTTTACCTGGTAATTTATTTTCAGGAATTAGAGCTGGCTTTATTTCCTTTTCAGGCAGGACCAAACTATCTTTGTATAAAGAAACTAAGACAGCAGGAGGTAAAATTGTTTTTTCTACTTTCATGAAGTTGGAAAATTAATTGAAAAGGCGCAGATTGAAAAATAACAGTTGTAAGTTTTCCTCTTTTTTCGTTTCTTTGTAATTCGAATTCACCCTACATAATTATCTACCATGGCGCATCCAATCATTCCTGTTACCCAAACAACCCATCCTCGTTTGCCTCAGTTTAAATTTGAGACATTGCAGTTTGGAAAACATTTTACCGACCATATGTTAATGGCCGATTATGAAAACGGTGAATGGAAAAATGTAGTCATTAAACCTTATGCCCCTTTTGAAGTAGATCCTGCCTCTGCCATGCTGCATTATGGTCAAACTATATTTGAAGGTATTAAAGCGTATAAGAATACCAAAGACGAAGTCGTTATTTTCAGACCCGATCAAAATTTTATTCGTTTTAATGTATCGGCTGCAAGAATGCAAATGCCGCAAGTGCCTGAATGGTTATTCATGGAAGGCATGCAACAACTTATAAGTGTAGAAAAAGGATGGATACCAAGTTTACCAGAACACTCTTTATATATCAGACCTTTTATGATTGCCACCGATCCTTTCTTAGGCGTGCGTCCATCAACTACTTATAAGTTCATGATTATTTTAGGCCCTTCTGGTGCTTACTTTTCTGCACCTATGAAAATTGTTATTGAAGAAAAGTATACGCGTGCAACACCCGGTGGTGTTGGCTTTGCAAAGAATGGGGGAAATTATGGCGGTAGTTTATATCCTGTTGATTTAGCACAAAAAAATGGATACGATCAAGTTTTATGGACCGATGCCATTGAACATAAATATGTAGAAGAAGTGGGTATGATGAATGTGATGTTTGTCATTGATGGAAAAGTAATTACCCCAAGTTTAGAAAGAGGAACCGTATTAAAAGGTGTCACTAGAGACAGTGCTATTATTTTATTAAGAGATATGGGCTATGTAGTGGAAGAAAGAAATTTATCAATTGATGAAATTGTAGAGGCGCATAAAAAAGGATTGTTTCAAGAAGTTTTTGGAGTAGGCACAGCCGCAGTGGTTTCTTATATTAGTAAATTAAGCCACAAAGACTACGACATGAACTTCGATATCGATCAATTAAAAGTGGCTCCTGCATTGAAGCAACATTTAAACGATATAAGAGTAGGGAATGTGCCAGATAAGCATAACTGGTTAATGAAAGTTCCTTCTTAGAAGCTAAATCTCTGAAAATCAAGCTATTTTAATTGAATTATTGGCTCAATTACTACCAAAAGGGGGTATTTGGGGTATTTTTTTAAAATTAGCGAATAAACATTTTGGTATTTGGGCTACAGCCATTACCTTTGCCGTCCGAATTTTTTATAAACCGAAATTGAAAAAAACAGCAGAATAAATGCCTACTATTCAACAATTAGTGAGAAAAGGCCGTGAGATCATCAGGGC
>CAITGN010000351.1:0-2456 GCA_903891965.1 uncultured Bacteroidota bacterium | reverse complement strand
TTATCAGCCAATGTCGAAACTTACAGCTATCTCTCCCGTTGACGGTCGTTACCAAAAGCAAACTGCCGCTTTAAGCTCCTACTTTTCTGAATTTGGCCTGATCAAGTACCGCGTTTTAGTGGAAGTACATTATTTCTTATTTCTTGCAGATAAGAAATTTTTTAAACTAACGCCTGCTTTAAGAAAATCTTTATTAGGGGTAGTAAAAAACTTTAGCGAAGCAGATGCGGAGAAAATAAAAACCATTGAAGCTACTACCAACCACGATGTAAAAGCGGTGGAATATTTCTTAAAAGAAGTACTAGATAAAAACAAGGCCAGTGAATTAAAAGAGTGGATTCATTTTGGTTTAACTTCTCAAGACATTAATAATACCGCTATTCCACTTAGTTGGAAAGAGGCGATGGAAAATACAGTGCTGCCTTCTTATATGAATTTGCAAAATAGTTTATACCAGTTAGCCAAAAAATGGAAGAAGGTTTCTTTATTAGCGCGCACGCATGGTCAAGCAGCTTCTCCTACAACTTTAGGAAAAGAGATAATGGTTTTTGTAGAAAGACTACATCATCAAGTGGAATTATTTACAGCCATTCCTTATGCTGCTAAATTTGGTGGTGCTACGGGTAATTTTAATGCACACCATATTGCTTTTCCTAAAAAGAATTGGGTAAGCCTAGGCAATGAATTTGTAGATGATGTATTAGGTTTACAAAGAATGCAGTTCACTACACAAATTGAACACTATGATCATTTCGCTGCACAGTGCGATACCTTAAAGCGATTGAATAATATCTTAATTGATTTAAGCCGCGATATCTGGACCTATATCTCTATGGATTATTTCAAACAACAAACAAAAAAAGGTGAAGTAGGCTCTAGCGCTATGCCACATAAGGTGAACCCTATTGACTTTGAAAACGCAGAAGGTAATTTAGGCATGGCGAATGCGATACTTGAACACTTAGCTGCTAAGCTTCCTATTAGTCGTTTACAACGCGACTTAACAGATTCTACCGTACTAAGAAATATTGGTGTCCCAGTAGGACATATTACTATTGCTTTAAACTCTTTAGAAAAAGGATTGAGTAAATTAATTTTGAATGAAGAAAAAATGCAGGCCGATTTGGAAAACAATTGGGCCGTAGTAGCTGAAGCTATTCAAACTATTTTACGCAGAGAAAAATATCCTAACCCTTACGAAGCCTTAAAGGATTTAACAAGAGGTAAAAATAAGATTGATAAAAAACTGATGCATAAATTTATCGATGGATTAAAAGTGACTTCCGCTGTTAAAAAAGAATTGAAAGCCATTACACCTCATAATTATACAGGGGTGACTGCGGAGTATTAAAATCAAAAAGACTAATCTTAAGAGAACTAGTCTTCCAGTAAAGTTTATTTGAATAATCTTCAGAAACAGAATTAATCTTCAGCGTCCGATCTATCATTGGGCATTTCAGTGCGCGGTACTATTTTCTTTCTTGGCTCTTTTTTTGCCAATAAATTATGAATGGGTTGCATACCCTCTTTCTCAATCGCCATGGTTAACACTTGCGCGGTTGCAGCAGCATCTCCCCAAGCGCGGTGTCTTCCTTCAATCTTAATTCCTAAATCACGGGTCAAAGAACCGAGCCCATATTTCACAAGCCCTGGGAAAACACGACGACTTAATTTAATGGTACATAATTTAGGAGCCGACCATTGAAAACCCGACCTACCCAATAAATAATGTACAAAGGAATAATCGAAGCTTACATTATGAGCCACAAATACTCTCCCATTTAATAAATTGTATATCTGCGGTGCCACTTCTTCAAACAAAGGCGCAGCCGCCACCATTTCATCGCTAATACCCGTCATATTCACAATAAAGGGGGGTATTTTATGTCTTGGGTTAATCAAAGTCACATATTTACCCGTCACTTCCACCCCATTATGTATCACAATAGCTATTTCAGTAATGCCCGCCGATTGAGGGGTACTGCCCGTGGTTTCAATATCTACAACTGCAAATTCCATAGAGTGGCTAAGGTCGTATTTTTTAGCAACTTATTGCTTGTCCCTTTTCCTTATTTTTGTGGCTCATTATAGGAAAAGACGCAAAGCATGGAATTGAGTAAAAATTATATACCGGGTGAGGTTGAATTAAAATGGTATAAGCATTGGGTGGACAGTGGTTATTTTCATAGCACTCCCAACGATAAAAAAGCCTACACGGTGGTAATTCCTCCTCCGAATGTTACCGGCGTGTTACACATGGGACATTGTTTGAATAATACTATTCAAGATATATTAGTGCGTCGTGCGCGTATGCAAGGATATAATCCTTGTTGGGTGCCAGGTACCGATCACGCTTCTATTGCTACTGAAGCAAAAGTAGTTGCTATGTTAAGAGAAAGAGGTATTGCAAAATCTTCTTTATCAAGAGATGAATTTTTAGGATACGCTTGGGAATG
>CAITGN010000350.1:0-2971 GCA_903891965.1 uncultured Bacteroidota bacterium | reverse complement strand
CTAGGTATAGTTCAATTTCCTTCAACTTCGCTTCCATGGCGGGTATCATGGCCAGCCCCTCACTAAAACTACCCTCTAAAAAATGCTTATTAATCTTAGCAATATATAGGTATATAAAGCTTTGAATTAAATTATTTTTATTGTTCAGTACAATGGGTGTATTGCTATAATTTTCTAAAATAGCAATGGTTTCATTTAACTTATCAAAACTTCTTAAATCAAAATGAGAAGTAATTAAATTATGCAGCCCCTTAATATATTGTGCCGTTTCAATATGTTTCATATTTTCTGTGGCATCAAATAGGTCTACCCATTTTTGAGCATACCTATAATGCATTAGAAAATCCTGTGTAATAAAACCATACCAGCAATAACATTGGTAACGGTACATCTTTTCATAAAATCCTTCTGATGATTTTACTTTCTCCATAATCGGGTCCTGCATTAAGTTGTCTAATGCAAGCCTATCCTCATCATTACGCGCATGACCATGTTGAATATACCAACCATAGAGTTGTAAAGAAAGGTTAGAAATTTTTGCAATATCATCTAAGCGAATATTGACTTCATCAATTTCTTCACTTAATTGTTTTGCGCGGTCTTGCATGCTTCTTGTAATATGCAAGGACTCAATTTTCTTTTCTAAAAATAAAACCTGCAATAAATAAGTAACCTGATTATTTTGCTTGGTTAAAGATTTTATTTTTTCAAGCACGCGTAAGCTTTGAATGTATAAACCTTTATTGTATAAAATTTTAGCGTGGTCTAATTGCTCGTGAATTTGTAAATCAATATTTTCATTTTGCTTCACTACTCTTAAGCTAGATAAAATTTGATCGTATAAATGGGCCTTTAAATTAGAGAGTTGTTGTTTTGAAATTGACTCGTTTTTGCGCAGCAGTTCCTCCTCGTCGTATACCTTCATTTTATCCAAGGCATCAAAAAGCTGAATAGTCTTTAAATCGGCAGAGGCTGAATTGCGCTTCACATACAATTTGAAATTGCGCTTTTCGGCCCTTTCCAAGGATTTAACCAAAATAAATATTGCCTCCGTACTTAGGTTGGGCATCGTAGCTAATTTTAGTTCAAGTTATTGAATATCAATCATTTAATCAAATTTTGACCCCATTACACATTGTAAATTAACCATAATTATGATGTGAATTACTTGTGAATAGTCGGTAAATTTGAACAATATACGGGCCAAAAGCCCGTTTTCTATCTGTAAGATGTTCATAATCAATAAGATGCTTGAGATTGAAGCCCTCAAAATTCATTCAAAAAGGCATTGGCTTAATAACTAAATAAACGAATTAACGATGAGTCAAAAAGTGTTCATATTTGATACTACACTAAGAGACGGCGAGCAGGTTCCAGGATGTAAATTAAACACCCAAGAGAAATTGGCTTTAGCGGTTCGATTAGAAGAATTAGGTGTAGATATTTTAGAGGCAGGTTTCCCTGTTTCTAGCCCAGGCGATTTTGAATCGGTGAATCAGATTGCAAAGACTTTAAAAAATACAGTGGTTTGCGGATTATCGCGTGCAGTACAAAACGATATTGAAGTAGCCGCTGCTGCTTTAAAACCTGCCAAGCGTTTTAGAATTCATACAGGTATTGGTACATCTGATTTACATATCAAATATAAATTCAACGCAACGCGTGAAGAAATTATTGAACGTGCCGTGAGTGCTGTTAAATTAGCGCGCAACTTTACAGACGATGTAGAATTTTATGCAGAAGATGCAGGCCGTACTGATAATGAATATTTAGCAAGAGTCATAGAAGCCGTTGTGAAAGCAGGTGCTACTACTTTAAACATTCCCGATACAACAGGTTATTGTTTGCCTTATCAATACCAAGCTAAAATGGAATACTTGGTAAACAATGTTCGAAATATTGATAAAGCAATTTTGTCTTGTCATTGTCATAACGATTTAGGATTGGCCACCGCGAATTCAGTTGCCGGTGTAATGGGTGGTGCAAGACAAATTGAGTGTACCATTAATGGATTAGGTGAGCGTGCAGGTAATACAGCACTGGAAGAAGTAGTGATGGTTTTAAATCAACACAAGGACTTAGGTTACTATACCAATATCAATACAAGGCTTCTAAACCCCATCAGCCATGAGGTTTCAGAGATTATGCGTATGGGCGTGCAACCCAATAAAGCTATTGTTGGTGGCAATGCATTTTCACATTCATCAGGTATACATCAAGATGGATTTTTGAAAGAAGCACAAACTTATGAAATCATCGATCCTGAACTAGTAGGCGCAGAAGCCAGTAAAATTGTTTTAACTGCAAGAAGCGGACGCAGTGCCTTAGCACATCGTTTACAAAAACTAGGTTATCAGTATACCAGAAATGATATTGATATTTTATATCCCACTTTTTTACAATTAGCAGATAAAAAGAAAGAAGTTACACAGGATGATTTAGTAGAAATAGCTACATCATATTCGAAATAAGATAAAGAATAAAAAAGAACTAATTAAAAAGTATAATAGTAATTCAGAAGAAAGTAAAATAGAAAGACTAAACGAAAGAAAGTAGTACAATGGGAAAAACAATATTTGATAAAATTTGGGACAAGCATGTTGTCAAGATCATTGAAGGGGGTCCTTCGGTATTGTATATCGATAAGCATTTAATACATGAGGTCACCAGCCCGCAAGCCTTTACTGGTATTGAAAAAAGAGGCGCTCCATTATTTAGACCCAATCAAATTGTAGCCACTGCGGATCACAATGTGCCTACGATGAATCAGCACTTGCCAATTGCCGATCAATTATCAAAATTTCAAGTAGATACTTTAATAGAGAACTGTAAAAAACATGGCGTTGAATTATACGGACTAGGACATCCTAATCAAGGTATTGTGCATGTGATTGGCCCCGAGTTAGGAATTACACAACCAGGCATGACCATTGTATGTGGCGATAGTCATACCTCTACCCATGGTGCATTT
>CAITGN010000349.1:0-3755 GCA_903891965.1 uncultured Bacteroidota bacterium | reverse complement strand
TGTACCGATTTAAAATAAATCAATAGTAAGTCCTTGGTTTTAGGGCCTATGCCTTCAATTTGATCCAAGCTGTTTTCAAGTGCCCCTTTAGACCTCTTGCTTCTATGAAATTGAATACCAAAACGGTGTACTTCATCTCTTATATTTCTAATAAGTCGGTGTGCATCTGACTGCCAGTTTAATTTCATGGAGTCTTTATCGCCTACAAAGAAAATTTCTTCTAAATTTTTAGCAAGCCCCACTGTGGTTAAATGCTGTTGAATACCTAGCTCTGTTAAAGCTTCAATAGCCGCATTTAATTGGCCCTTACCGCCATCTATGATGACTAGCTGAGGAAGTGCCTGCTTTTTTTCAAGCACCGACTTATACCTCCTATACACCGATTCCTTCATGCTGGCAAAATCATTAATGCCTACCACTGTTTTGATATTAAACTTACGATAGTCCGATTTACTGGGCTGACCATTTTTAAAACAAACCATGGCCGATACTGGAAAGGCGCCTTGTATATTAGAGTTATCAAAACATTCTATATGCACAGGCAGTTCGCCCAAATGTAATTCATCCATAAGTTCCTGCAATACCCCATCCTCCTTGACAGGATTCACTTGTACTAGTTTTTGTTTGTACTCCCAATCCTTTAAAGCATAGTCGGCATTTTTTTGAGACAGGGCTAAAAGTTGTTCTTTATCGCCTTGCAGGGGAATGGTATATTTTACGCCTGGTAATTTATCTTCAAAATCAAAAGGAACAATCATTTCCTTAGCAGAAGAAGCAAGGTTATTTCTAAAATAATGTATGGCGAAGGATAATATGGTTTCTTTGTTTTCTTCTAAGGGCACCGTTAAGGGTAGTATATGCGTTTGTATAATTCTACCTTCTTGCACCATTAAATAACTCACGTAGGCTTGGTCTTCATTATGTGCAATACTAAAAACATCTATAGGGTGTTGATGCTTTGTATATACTACAGATTTAGTTTGGTAGGTTTCTAGCTCTTCAATTTTTCTTTTAGTTAAATCTGCTTTTTCAAATTGCATAGCAGCCGCTTCTGCTTGCATTTTTGTTTGCAGTTCTTGAACCACAGGTTTGATATTTCCTTTCAATAAATTTTGCACCTGTTCTATAGATTCATTATAAGAAGCTTCAGACTGTAAATTTTGGCAGGGCCCCAAACAATTACCAATATGATATTCTAAACAAACTTTAAACTTGCCTAATTCAATATTTTTTTTAGTGAGTGGGAGGGTGCAAGTTCTTAAAGGAATGGTTTGTTTAATATGATTCATTAATTCTCTTACGGCCAGTGCATGTGTAAAAGGTCCAATATAAGTAGAGCCATCTTTTATTTTTCTTCTAGTAATGTAAACCCTTGGGAAGGACTCATTTTTAATAATAATATAAGGATAGGTTTTATCGTCTTTTAGATTAATATTATACTTGGGCTGATAATTTTTAATGAGTTCATTCTCGAGAATAAAGGCATCGTGTTCAGAGTTTACAATGGTAAATTGGATGTCCTTTATTTTCTCTACTAGTTCAATTGTTTTCTGATTTTCTTGGTGGGAGAAGAAATAGGAGCTTACCCTTTTTCTTAGGTTTTTAGCCTTGCCTACATATAATAAAGCGCCCTTTCCATCAAAATATTGATAGATGCCCGGTTCATGGGGTATGCTTGACTGAATTTCCTTAAACTGCTCTTTTTCCATATAGCCGCTGTGCTCGTAAAAATACTAACTAATTAGACATTCTTCTTTCTCCAATTTGTTGTCTCCACATAGCATAGTACAAGCCCTTCTCAGCTAATAATGAATCATGGGTTCCTTTTTCAATGACTTGTCCTTTCTCTAATACATAAATTCTGGTGGCATGAATAATGGTAGATAATCTATGCGCAATCATAATAGTAATTTGCTCTCTTTCTGCAGATAACTGTCTAATGGTGTCAGTAATCGATTCTTCCGTAATACTATCTAAAGATGAAGTGGCTTCATCAAATATCAATAAATGAGGATGTCTTAATAAGGCCCTGGCAATAGATAATCTTTGTTTTTCTCCACCACTTAATTTCAATCCACCTTCTCCAATTAAAGTAGCCAAGCCATTACCCCCTTTGTCTAAAATATTAGAACAGCTTGCCTTGGTAAGGGCTACTAGCATATCATCTTCTGTTGCATTTGGTGCTACAAAGGCTAAATTTTCTCTAATCGTACCTGCAAATAATTGAGTGTCTTGGGTAACAAAACTAATTTGATTGCGAAGTCCCGTCATGTCAATATTTTTTGAATGCACATCATTGACTAAAATTTTTCCCTCTTGTGGTTCATATAATCCCACTAATAATTTTACCAAGGTACTTTTACCTGCCCCTGAAGGTCCTACAAAGGCAACGGTTTCACCCTTTTTTGCTTCAAAGCTAATATTATCAATGGCTTTGAAATTGGCAGTTTGATGTTGAAAACCCACTTGATGGAAGGCTAAGTGTTGAATATCACCAACAGCAATGGGGTTGCTAGGGGTTTGTTCGATGGGCTTTTTCATCAAGGCATCGAAATTATTTAAAGAGGCTTCTGTTTCTCTATAGCTTAAAATAATACTTCCAATTTCTTGAAGTGGTCCAAATATAAAAAAGCTATAAAACTGTAAGGAGATTAATTGTCCTACTGTTAAAATTTCTTTGAAGATGAGCCACATTAAAGTAAAAGTAATGACCTGTCTTAAAAAATTCACCATGGTACCTTGGATGAAACTTAAGGAGCGCACATTTTTTACTTTTTTTAATTCAAGGGCTAATATTTTATATGTATTATTATTCAGTCTTTGAATTTCTTGTGTGGTTAAGCCCAAGCTTTTAATTAATTCAATATTGCGTAAGCTTTCAGTGGTGGTGCCTGCTAAAGAAGTGGTTTCTTTTACAATTGTTTTTTGAATGACTTTAATTTGCTTGCTTAATAAATTGGTAACATAGGCAATAAGGCTTGCCCCTCCAATATAAATAGGAATAATAGACCAATGTAATCTTGTAGCGTAAATAGAAACAAAAATGACACTTACAATAATGCCAAATAATACATTGACTACATAACTTATGAACTTTTCGCAATCGGCTCTTGCCTTGGTTAAAATAGATAAAGTCTCACCACTTCTTTGATCTTCAAAGGCTTGATAAGGAAGTTGCATGGAATGTTTTAATCCATCGGTAAATAAGGCGGCACCAAATTTTTGAATGATGACATTCACTGTATAATCTTGAAAGGCCTTGGCAATTCTACTTACCATGGCAGTACCCACTAATAACAATAACATATTACTTACCCCCATAAAAAATCGGACTGTGTTCTGTGGTGACCAGCTGCATCCACAATAGGGTTTTTGGCAAATTCGTCAATTAGTTTACCAAAAATCATGGGGTCGAATAAAGAAAAAGTTTGGTTAATACCTGCTAAAATAAAAGCTAGTAAAACAAGGCTTCTAAAGGGTTTAATGTATTGGAATAATATCTTCATAATGGGCTTTCTATTAAGTGGGTAAAGGTAATAAATCTAGGTGGCTTTTGGGTAAAACAGGGGATTATCCACCTGCTGTTGAAAACTGTAGCAGCTAGGTTGAGAGGCTTTCAAATCTATTATGGTAGATTAGAGTAGGCAATTCCTTATTCAATTCAATAACTTATCCAATCTGGCACACCCTTTACTATTCACCTTATAATATTGATATTATGTTATGGAGAAAATTTAATGGAGAAAAAATAGTAC
>CAITGN010000348.1:0-10151 GCA_903891965.1 uncultured Bacteroidota bacterium | reverse complement strand
TGCAATATTTTTTAAGCTTGCTTCTTCAATGTTTTTCATATTTGTATATATTTTATATAAAATTGAAGGAATTTAATTTCCAATTTTGTGATTGTAGTCACTTTGTACATTTATAAATACTAATCCTATAAACATTAGAATAGCAGCTGCAAATAAGCTTTCATTTATATAAGGTATACCAATATAATTCATAGCCGAAGCGCCTTGTACTAATAAAAGCATTTGATTAACGATGATGCCTATTATAAATACAATACTTCCCATTTTAGTGTACCTGCCTATTTTAATGAGCTGATTTGCCAATATATAACCTAGTAGGAATAAGGATATAACCCCTAATAACATAAGATGAAGATAGCCAATGACAACAGGCCTAAATCCAAATGCCAATTGGCTTAAAGAAGGAATAGTGGATAACAATTGTAATAATAATTTTATACTGAGTGCTATACCTGATAGGTAAATTAACCACCTGCCTTTATTATTAAATAAGGTAAGGAATTGGGTATGATTTTTATAGAGGATAAGAAGAAGCATTCCCCATCCAATACACTGAGCGGCAGCGGCTAATACAATAATACCATATCCAATTACTGGCATAGGCAACCACAGTGCTGATAAATAATAGGCAGGTATACAAGCTGCACTAAATAACCAAAAAATTATTTTTAATTTTTTATCTACGGATTTAATTTTTTCAATTTGAGCAATAAATAGCCCCATACAAGCAAAAAAGAACCATCCATTATATTGAAAGTGTAAAAAAGCATATGCCGCTAAGAGATAATAATTTTGATTAATACTACTACTTGCCATTAGAAAGGATAAAGTAAATGCGCCAACTGAGGATATCATATTAAATACGATAGCAGCCTTATACCACCAATAGCTAGTCAATTTTTTATTAGATATATTTAATTCCTTCCAAATGATAATACCAAAGACATATGAATTGATAATAGATAAAGTGGAGAAACTAATAGAGAATAGTGCATACCCCGAAATGGCGAAACTAATAAGCATGCCATAGGCCGTGAATAGGTTTATGTATATAAGAAGCTTGTATTTTTTTATGAGTGTATCTTCTTGATGCCTAGAGATGGCATTAAGTATTAGCACCATTATGGTTTGGTTGATCCAACCTGCAAATGCGAAATGAGAATGTCCATGTAGTAGGTGCTTTTGATCCACAAAGGGCAATGCAAAGGCAATTTTATAGCGCAGGATAACCCCTACAAAAGCTACTATAAGTAAATTAATAATTGAAATTCTTATCCAATGCGGAGGCAATTTGCCCATACTGTTTATTTGTTTGCAAAGTTATTTAGGCTACCAACTTATTTTATGCGTTTAATCATAGTTAGTAATAAACCTTACCTCTTTCAATGACTAAATCGCCTTTATCATGCATACTTCGCATAGACCTTATCACTGTTTCAACTCGAAGGCCAGTCATATCTGCAATTTGTTGTCTGGTGAGCTTTAATTGATTACAGTTGGCACAGAAGTTTTTATTCTCTTTTTTTAAATAATTTAATAATGCAGAAATTCTTACTTCTGGCGCATGATAAGCAATTGACTTTAATAGCAAAAATTTAAATCGAACCCTTTTGGCTAATAATTTTGTGAATGCAAAATGAATTTCATTGTTTTCTTTGATGAGTTGTAAGAATGTGGTTTTTCGAAGTCTAATTAAAACCACTTCTTCCTCCGCTACAGCGGAGGCTGCGTATACTCCATCATCAAAAAGGGGAAGCTCCCCAAAGCATTCTCCTGGTTCAATCATAGTTTGAATGTATTCTTTCCCTTCTTCATCTATATTTACCCATTTGACAATGCCAGAGACTAATTGATTGTAATAGCTGCATTCTGAACCCTCTGAAAAAATGACTTCGTTACGCCCCACTTTTTTATAAACAGCCCCCCATGCTAATAATGTATTTATATCTATAATCATTTTTATGATTTAGCTACTAAACTATTTTTTTATGGTTGATAAAATGATGACAGTAGTCATAACTCTTATGAGATATATCATAAATGGCCCTATTTGATTTTAATGTCTAGATAATCAACCTATTAGCATTAGCTCACGCTTTTCGTTTTATACATTCAAACTGTATTATGAGTGAACGCATAAAAACTAGTTTCTAGCTGTTCTAATCTTGTGGGATCATTCATTAAAATATTATTAGTATGAAAAAAACATTATCCATTTTGATGGTTTTAACAATGTTATATGCTTGTGGTGGAGAACAAACTGTAGCAAGCGATGCAGTTGCTGCTTCATCGAGCGATGTAAATGCAAATCCTTCCTATGATCCACAAAGAGGTGAGGGTAAGTTTACCAAAGTAGAGGTGGGAGCTACCATTAATGAAAAATTAGTGCAAGCGGGCACAAAAGTTTTCGCAGTAAAATGCAGCGCTTGTCATAAACTTAGTTCAGAAAAATTAGTAGGTCCAGGTTGGAAAGGAGTAACAGAAAGGTTTAAGCCTGAATGGATCATGAATTTTGTGACCAATACAGACGCTATGTTAAATAAGGATCCTAAAGCACAAGCTCAACTAGAAATTTGTTTAGTGCGTATGCCCAATCAAAATGTAACTGATGATGATGCAAGAAATATTTATGAATTCATGCGTAAGAATGATTCAAAAAAATAGATACAGTTTTATATAAACATATTTTACTCAACTTCAAATATTCATTTATGAAAAATTTAAATTATAAACAGGGGCTATTATTTTTAGCAGCCTGTTTCTTTACAATGGTTTCTTGTAAACCCAAAAATGCTAATAATACCATTAGTGCTGATGCGGCTGCAAAGGTTTATGTAGCGCCCGGCAAGTATGATGAATTTTATAATTTCGTTTCTGGTGGTTTTAGTGGTCAAATGAGTGCCTATGGTTTACCTTCTGGCCGTTTATTAAGAGTGATACCCGTTTTCTCGGTTGACCCAGAAAAAGGGTACGGGTTTAGTGAAGAAACAAAACCTATGTTAAATACTTCTCATGGTTTTGTGCCTTGGGATGATTTACACCATGTGCAACTATCTAAAACCAATGGAGATTATGATGGGAAATGGGTTTTTGGTAATGCTAATAATACTCCAAGAGTAGCGCGTATTGATTTAAAAACATTTAGAACCGCTGAAATTATAGAATTACCTAATAGTGCAGGTAATCACTCTTCACCATTTCTAACTGAAAACACAGAGTATGTAGTTGCTGGAACTAGATTTAGTGTTCCTCCAGATGATGTAAATGGAGATGTGCCTATTAATACTTATAAAAAGAATTTCAAAGGTACTTTAAGCTTTATTAGTGTTAAAAAAGAAGATGGAAAAATGGAATTGGCTTTTCAAATCGAATGCCCAGGTTTTAATTTTGATTTAAGTAGGGCTGGTAAAGGCGTTTCTCATGGTTGGTTTTTCTTCTCATGCTATAATACTGAGCAAGCCAATACACTCTTAGAAGTGAATGCTTCACAAAAAGATAAAGACTTTATTTTAGCTGTTAATTGGAAGAAAGCGGAAGAATATTTAAAAGCTGGTATGGGCAAAAAGAAAAGTGTAAGATATGCACATAACACATATAATGAAAAAACGCATACCGCGACTTCGGAAATTAAAACAGAAGTAATAGTATTAGATTCTAAAACATTAAAAGATTTATGTTATTTTATTCCTTGTCCTAAATCTCCACACGGTTGTGATGTAAGTCCTACAGGAGAGTATATTGTAGGAAGTGGGAAATTAGCTGCTATTATTCCAGTTTTTGGATTTGATAAGATGCTTAAAACCATTCAAGCTAAAGACTTCATTGGTAGTTTTGAAGGTATCCCTGTATTGAAATACGAATCTGTTCTTTATGGTGAAGTGAAGAAGCCTGGACTAGGGCCTTTGCATACTGAATTTGATAATAAAGGCAATGCCTATACATCCTTCTTTGTTTCTTCTGAAGTGGTTAAATGGAATATTAAAGATTTAAAAGTTTTAGACCGTGTACCTACTTATTATTCTGTTGGTCACTTAACAGTTGCAGGTGGAGATACGAAAAATCCTAATGGAAAATATTTAGTAGCCTATAATAAAATTACAAAAGACAGGTATTTACCAACAGGTCCAGAACTTTCACAAAGTGCACAACTATATGATATCAGTGGAGATAAAATGCAATTAATTTTAGATTTCCCTACTATTGGAGAACCGCATTATGCTCAAATAGCTCCTGCAGATTTAATTAAGAACAATAGCACTAAATTTTATAAGCTAGACGAGAACAAACATAAATATGCATCTATTGGAGAAGGTGCCACTAAAGTGGTGAGAGAAGGTAAAGTGGTACATGTATACATGACAGCTATTAGATCTCACTTTTCTCCTGATAATATTGAAGGTATTAAATTGGGTGACGATGTATATTTCCACGTAACCAATTTAGAGCAAGACTGGGATGTGCCACATGGTTTTGGTATTAAAGGTGCTGCCAATGCTGAATTACTTATTATGCCAGGTGAAACACAAACCTTAAAGTGGACTCCAGATCGCGTTGGCATGGTGCCTATTTATTGTACCGATTTCTGTAGTGCTTTACACCAAGAAATGCAAGGATATGTAAGAGTATCACCTGCTGGAAGTAATGTGCCACTTAGTTATAGCTTAGGCACGAATATGCCTAAAGCGGAGGGAGAAGAGAAGTCAGAAGGAAAAGAAAAAAATAAGAAATAATAATTAAAATTTGATACTAGAGGGTTTTATAAACAAGACCCTCTAGTATTCAATTAGATTTTTAATATTACTAATGAATTTAAATAAATTAAATAAGAATAGCCGTATCGTTTTATTTTTATGTGCTATTTTATTAATAGTGGTATTATACGTGCCCATGTGGAGTATAGAATTAAATGCGCCACAGTATCCTGAAGGTTTAGGCCTTTCCATTTATGCTAATAAACTAGGTGGTAATGTTGATATTATTAATGGGTTGAACCATTATATTGGAATGAAAACACTTCATGAAAAAGATTTTGTAGAATTTATTGCTTTGCCTTACTTTATTTTATTTTTTTCCCTGTTTTGTTTGATCACCGCTATAGTAGCTCGAAAAAAGCTTCTTTATACATTATTGGCATTTTTTATTTTATTTGGAATAGTAGCCATGGCAGACTTTTGGCGTTGGGAATATAATTACGGACATGATTTGAATCCAGACGCAGCTATAAAAGTACCCGGTATGTCATATCAGCCTCCACTTATTGGTTATAAGCAACTATTAAATTTTGGCGCTTATTCAGTTCCGGATATTGGAGGGTGGATTTTTATATTAGTAGGGCTTGCGCTGTTGGTATTATCCATTTTTACCTATAGAAATAAAAGTAAAATTATAACTTTCAAAAAAACAATAAATGCTAGTGTTTTAGGCTTACTTTTTTTATTGACAAATGCTTTTGCTTGTAATACCATTCCAACTTCTATTAAAATAGGGAAAGATGCTTGTAGCTATTGTAAGATGACAGTCTCTGACAATCGCTTCGGTGTTATTTTAGTAACTGAAAAAGGAAAAAGTTTTATTTTTGATGACCCACAGTGCCTTGCTTCTTATTTGCATAGCCCCAAAAATAGCCCTCAAAATAACGCTCAAAAGACCTCACTAAAAAAAACTGACATTTACTTTACTAATTTTATAGGCGCACACCTCTTAGTGAATGCCAATGAGGCTTTTATCATTAAAAGCCAGCAAATTCATGGCCCTATGAACGGTTCTTATGCAGCTTTTTCTAATAAAGACAGCGCGATGCTTTATATCTTACATAACACAGGAAGTATTGTAAAGCTCAATGAACTACTACAATGAAAAAAGTCATTATCATATTGATGACATTCATTTTTTGTACTGAATCTTTTGCACATATAATTTATGTAGGCCCTAGGAAGAAAGTAAAATCAATACGCTCGGCAATATTAATGGCTAGTAATGGCGACACAATTTTGGTAGATGCTGGAACTTACAAAGAAGGCAATTTGATTATATCCAAACAGCTTACACTTATTGGAGATAAGTACCCCATTATAGATGGTCAAAATAAGTACGAGGTATTTTCTATAAAAGCTAATAAGGTTGTAATAGATGGTTTTAAAATTTACCATTCAGGTACTTCTAATTTAGATGATTATGCAGGCATAAAAATTTACGATAGCAGAGAGGTAACCATACAGAACAATATACTAGACGACACTTATTTTGGTATTTACTTACAATATGCAAAAAACTGCCTTATAAAAAATAATCAATTAAAAGCTTATAATAAAGAAGAGCAGCAAAGTGGCAATGGCATTCATTGTTGGAAATCGGACAGTTTACGTATTATAGGTAATATAGTTGATGGGCATAGAGATGGTATTTACTTTGAATTCGTGAAAAATTCCTTCATTAAATGTAATACCACAACTCGTAATATTCGATATGGTTTGCATTTCATGTTTTCAAATAACGACATATACGAGTCTAATTCTTTTATAGGCAATGGAGCTGGTGTTGCCGTCATGTTTTCCAAAAAAGTAACTATGCTTAATAACCAGTTTAAGGAAAATTGGGGTGATGCAGCTTATGGGTTGTTATTAAAAGAAATATCGGATAGTTATATAGCTAGTAATGTCTTTGAAAAAAACACCACTGGTATTTATTTAGAAGGGGCTTCTAGAATAAATATGAGTCACAATGTTTTTAAAAGCAATGGCTGGGCTATGAAAATACAAGCAAGCTGTATGGATATCACAGTTTCTCAAAATAATTTTCTGGGCAATACATTTGATATTAGTACCAATGGGAGTCTTGTGTTGAATACATTCAATAGAAATTATTGGGATAAATACGAAGGATACGATTTAAACCATGATAAAATGGGCGATATCCCTTACAGGCCTGTTAGTTTGTATTCAATGATCGTGGAGCAGAATCCGCCGGCTATGATGCTCTTTAGAAGTTTCATTACTTCATTACTAGACAAGACTGAAAAGTTAATACCCAGTTTAACTCCAGAAAATTTAAAAGACAATACACCCTTAATGCGTAAAGCTTTTTAAAATTAATAGTATGATTATTGCAAATAATGTAACAAAAAGGTATGGTAAATTAACAGCATTAGATAATGTCTCTGTTAATTGTAAAAAAGGGGAATGTATTATTTTAATTGGCCCGAATGGTAGCGGTAAGACTACGCTCATTAAATGTATACTAGGTATGGTTATTGCAGATAGCGGCTTTATTACTTTTGATAATAAAAATATTACTAAAGATTGGATATATAGGGCTGCAATAGGCTACATGCCTCAAATTGGGAAATACCCTGAGCATATGACTATTGGGCAAGTATTAGGTATGATGAAAGATATAAGAAATACAGAACAGCCTTTGGACGTGGATCTTATTAAAAGCTTTAAGTTAGATAGCCTACTGCATAAAAGAATGGGAACACTTTCAGGAGGAACTACACAAAAAGTAAGTGCAGCCTTAGCTTTTTTATTTAACCCTGCCGTTTTAATATTAGATGAACCTACAGCGGGCTTGGATCCTATTGCCTCTGAAATTCTAAAGGAGAAGATTCTTTCTGAAAAAGACAATGGGAAATTAATTTTAGTGACTTCACATATTTTAAGTGATTTAGATGATTTAGTGACTGAAGTTATTTACATGCAAGAGGGCAAATTATGCTTTCATCAGCCTATTAATAAACTTAGAGAGGAAACCGGAGAAGAGAAATTAGCTAAAGCCATTGCTAGGGTTATGTTAGAAAAAGCCAATTAAAAATAATTCACAACTTTTTTATAATTACCTAAAAAAGTATAATAATAAACCAAGCAGTGAATAATAAACAAACTAAGTAGTATGAAAAAAATTGTTAAATATATAATGACCGATATTCTCAGAAGTAGAATCATGATTATTTACACCCTAGTATTATTAGCCACTTCTTTAAGTTTATTTAGCCTAGAAGACAATGCTAATAAAGGCTTATTGAGTTTGTTGAATATTGTTTTAATCATAGTGCCTTTATTTAGTCTTCTGTTTTCAACAATTTATATATACAATAGCGCTGAATTCATTGAGTTGTTGGTGAGCCAGCCCTTAAAAAGAATAAGTATTTGGTTAAGTTTTTCTATTGGACTTGCTATTTCATTATCCTTGGCCTTTATCATGGGCATAGGCATACCTGTTTTAGTTTTTCAGTTGAATGCCATTGGTTTTTTGTTATTATTAGTGGGCGTTTTATTAAGTATCATTTTTGTTACAATTGCTTTATGGGCGGCAGTGCAAATTAGAGACAAGGCCAAAGGCATAGGAATGGCTATTTTGCTTTGGATGTATTTCTCCTTATTATTTGATGGCTTTGTTTTGTTTTTATTATTTCAATTTTCCGATTACCCATTAGAAAAGCCAATGATTCTAGTGAGTGCATTGAATCCTATTGATTTAGGTAGGATTCTTATTTTACTTCAATTAGATGTTTCTGCAATGATGGGTTATACAGGGGCTATTTTTAAAGACTTCTTTGGCACTATGCTAGGATTAAGCATTGCTTTGATGACACTGTTAGTTTGGGTATTTATTCCTTTATATTTTTCAACTAGAAAGTTCAATAGAAAAGACTTATAAGTTTATGGTATATGAATTACTTGCAACACTTTAATAAATAAAATTATGAAATCAGATATTGTTTCTAGAAAAGAGATAATTATTTTAGTAGATAAATTTTATGCTAAAATAAAAGTTGATTTCACATTGGGTTTTATATTCAATGAAGTAGCCAATGTGAATTGGGATAAACATTTGCCCATTATGTATAATTTTTGGGAGAACACATTATTTTATACAGGAACCTATACGGGTAACCCTGTCAACTTGCATACACACTTACATCATTTATCGCTTTTAAATAATACGCATTTTGATCAATGGAATAAGTTGTTTCTAGAAACGGTGGAAGAAGATTTTGAAGGCCCTAATGCTGATCTAATTAAACAAAGAGCTATTAGTATCTCTATGGTACTAGCACAAAAAATTGCCCAGACAAAAAAGTCTGAGCAATGATATCAAAACCAAAATTGAACAAACTATTTTTTAGGAGGAAGTAGGACACCATCAATTACATGAATAATTCCATTGGAGGCAGGAATACTCGCTATTATTTTAGCTGTTCCATTAACATAGTAAGCACCCTCTTTCTTTGTAATTTTAATATTATCTCCGTTTACTTGTCCAATATTTTGACCCTCTTTGAATGCTTCTGCTTTATATACTCCTACAGCTACATGGTATTGTAATATATCTACTAATGTTTCCTTTGATTCAGGTTTTAATAAGCCCTCCACTGTTCCAGCTGGCAATTTATTAAAAGCCTCATTGGTAGGTGCAAAAACCGTAAAAGGCCCTGCATTACTTAAGGCATCCACTAATTCGCCTGCTTTAATGGCCGTTACTAGTGTAGTGTGGTCTTTACTGCTAATAGCCACTTGTACCACATTTTTTTGAGAAGCGTCATCTTGAACACCTGACTGCCCAATGGATTGAGCATCTTCTGTTTTATTATTTTGGACTTCATTATTTTCTGCGCTGTTACAGGCAAATAGAGTACTTGAAACTAGCAGCACAAATAGTAAATTCTTTTTTTTCATATCATTTATTTTTTAGTGTTTAATGATATGTAAATTTAAAATTACCCCTAGTATAGCTTTATGCGTAGAGTCATAAATGCCTCAAAACAACATGGATTAGTGTAAAATCTGCTATGATTTTAGTCAGTTATTTTACTTTACTAAGTAAAATATATTCAACCAACTATAATTAGCTTATAGCTTATTAATCATATGCCCTAGAATATCTTTAAAAGAAAAGCCTTCTGTTAATTTTTCTTTATTCAATTTTTTATTTTCTACTAAGGCCCATAAAATAAATTCTTTCATAAAGTAGGCGTCTTCCTTACTAGTATCAGGTGCGTATTTTTTCATAAGGGCATCTAATGGCTTCACATCATCTAATACTTTCTTGTATTGCTTCTCATCAAAGTCTTCGTATAACTCAAAGCCTTATTATTGAATCGGTATCTTAACCAAAAATAACGAGGTGTGTTTGTATCCTTTACAACGGTGTAC
>CAITGN010000347.1:0-3738 GCA_903891965.1 uncultured Bacteroidota bacterium | reverse complement strand
TGACAACAGAGATAGTTTAGTAAAAGTACAAGTAGGTTCTACTTTTTATTCTCCCATCGATTTATCTTCTTATATATTAGTTGAATTAAAAAAGCGTGCAGAACATATTTTAAAAACACCTGTTACCAAGGCAGTTATTACAGTGCCTGCTTATTTCAACGATACACAAAGACAAGCCACCCGTGATGCAGGAAAATTAGCAGGGCTAGATGTACTTCGTATCATTAACGAACCTACTGCAGCAAGTTTGGCTTATGGCCTAGGCATGGATCCAACAGAAGAAAAAACCATTGCAGTCTATGATTTAGGTGGGGGTACATTTGATATTTCTATTTTAAAAATAGCCAACGGCATATTTGAAGTATTGAGTACCAATGGAGATACTTATTTAGGAGGAGATGATCTAGACCGCGCCATTATTGAGTATTTGATGAAGCAAATGGGTGTAGATAATTTAGAAGATCATAAAAATTTAAAGCAAGAATTAAGACTTTGTGCAGAGCAAGCAAAAATTGTTTTATCGAATGCTAATTTTTTTGAAACAATATTTGCAGGAGAAAAAATTTCTATAACGAAAGAAGTATTTGAAAATTTAATAGCACCTATCGTTGCAAAAACAATTGACTGCTGTAAGTTGGCCATGAAAGATGCAGCACTTGATATAAAAGATATTACCACAGTATTAATGGTAGGAGGTAGTACCCGTGTGCCACTTGTGAAAAAAACAGTAGCTACATTTTTTAATCAAGCAGTGAACGATTCTGTCAACCCAGATGAAGTAGTGGCCTTAGGCGCTGCTGTACAAGCCGATATCTTATCGGGTAATAATCAGAACATGTTGTTATTAGATATTACACCATTAAGTTTAGGTATTGAAACCATGGGTGGTTTAATGGATGTACTTCTTCCACGCAATTCAAAAATTCCTACAAAAACCTCAAGACAATACACCACACAAAAAGATGCACAAAGTGGAATGAATATTTCTGTGTATCAAGGTGAAAGAGATTTAGTAAAAGACAATCGACAATTAGGTGCTTTTACTTTATCGGGTATTCCTTCCATGCCAGCAGGCCTTCCTAAAGTAGAAGTAATTTTTTTAATTAATGCTGATGGTATTTTACAAGTAAGTGCGAAAGAATTAAGAAGTGGTGTTTCACAAAGTATAGATATAAAACCTCAATATGGTTTAACAGATGAGGAAGTGGAGCAAAGACTACTTGAAAGTTTAACCCATGCCAAAGAAGATATAGCAACAAGAGCACTCGTAGAGGCAAGCACAGAGGCGGAACAAATGTTATCGGTTACTGAAAAGTTTATGATGAAAAATGCGGCCTTATTATCTAAAGAGGAGATGACCGCTACCGCTAATGCTATGCAAGCCTTACAATTAGCTATTACCATGGCTGAAAAGAACCTTATTCAGGAGAAAACCGAGGCTTTGAACGACTTAACCCGTCCTTTTGCTGAAAGGGTCATGGACCAGGCCATCTCTGGAGCCTTAAAAGGTAGGGGGATAGACGATAAAAACCTCTAGTAAATTTGGTATTTTCAAAACTAATCCTATCTTTGCCCTTCCTAAAAAAAGCCTGAGGAGGTATATATATTATGTTAATAATTGATTCAAAAGACTGCGAGAACATTGACAAAGCGTTAAAAAAGTACAAAAAGAAGTTTGAAAAAAGCAAGACTTTATTAAACTTACGTGCACGTCAAGCATTTGTGAAACCATCGGTTAAACGTCGTTTCGAAGTGTTGAAAGCTGTCTATAAGCAACAAATTTTCAGCGGAAAAATCGAAGGATAATTCTTTATCCCTCTGTTTTTCTCTAATGATATTAAAGCCCAAGCTAGGTTCGCCTTGTTTGGGCTTTTTAGATTCTATCAGTTTTAGTTTCTGCCTCTTTCAGATTCCCCCTACATGCCTTACCTTTATAAGGCAATGAATTTTCAAACCCGCTATACTCCCTTAAACGCCTTTCTGGCTTATCTCCAATTCGAGAAGCGTTATTCTTTGCATACCATCACCGCCTATTCCAATGACCTCATTCAGTTCTTTGATTTTGTAGAAACACAGTTTGAAGGACTTGGCTTTGATCAAATCACGGGCACCATGGTGCGTTCTTGGTTGGCCGGTATGAAAGAAGAACAGATGACGGGTAAGAGTTTGAATCGAAAAATATCTTCTTTAAAATCTTTTTATAAGTATCAAATTCAGCAAGGCAAAATTACAAAGAGTCCCATGGAGACAGTAATTAGTCCAAAAATTAGTAAACGACTTCCTGCATTTGTGGCTGAGAATGATATGGAACAATTATTTGTTAATTTATCTTTTGCAGAAGGGTGGAAGGGCTATACAGAAAAAATGGTGATACAGCTTTTTTATGCAACCGGTATGCGTTTAAGTGAACTCATTGGATGTAAAGAAAATCAATTGGATATTTCAAAAAGAATTATAAAAGTATTAGGAAAAGGCAATAAAGAAAGAATGCTTCCTATTAGTCCTGAATTAGCCGTTGAATTAAAAAAGTATATAGCCCAAAAACCAAAAGAAGCTATAGGCAACCCTTCTTTATTTGTTACAGAAAAAGGAAAGACTTTACAACCTAAGGCGGTCTATACTTTTGTTAAATTTTATTTATCCCAGGTAACCACTTTACAAAAGAAAAGTCCGCACGTGTTAAGACATAGCTTTGCCACACATTTAATGAATAATGGTGCCGATCTCAATGCCGTAAAGGAATTGCTAGGCCATAGCAGCCTAGCAGCCACGCAGGTGTATACGCATAACACCATTGAAAAGTTAAAAGAAGTATTTGCCAAAGCGCATCCCAAAGCCTAAGTAAAATCAGCATTGGCCTTGCTAAAAAATGATTCTAATCATCTTTCTGTCTATCTGCTTAAGAGCGAATCATAAAATTTTCTTAAATCATTTTTATTCTTGAAATTATTTACAAATTGTAGTAACTTACTAGTGCAGGTGTAAGTGATGTTATTACCTGCTCAGTTCTTTATATTTTATTATCCTTTAAATTTAATTGTATGAACATCAACATTCAGACAGTGCACTTTGATGCAGACCAAAAACTATTAGAATTTGTTCACAAAAAATTAGACAAGTTGGTCACTTTTCATGATCGTATCACGAAGGTAGAAGTCTTTTTAAAAATGGAAAGTATGGCACATGCCATCAAAGACAAAGTAGTAGAGATTAAAATTCATATTCCTAAACAGGATTGTTTTGTCAAAGCCACTGCAAAAACTTTTCAAACATCCTTCGACCGAGCTTTTGATTCTATCACCAATCAACTTAAAAAGAAAAAACAGCGCATAGCCGCATAAAAAATAAAAGATATTCAATCAAACATAGTACTGCCCACTGTTTTGTTTTTAACAAGAGAGTGGGCATTTTTTATTCCCTTATTTGCTTGTTTTTTCTACTTGGAGGCATGAATTGGTGCTTATTTTGATTTTTACCTTGATTTTCAAGATAAAAACTGCCCTAAAATTTTGATAAATAAAGATTTCCATTACCTTTGCCATCCCAAAATTTGGGATAGTTCTTTTATGTCTTGCCGGAATAGCTCAGTTGGTAGAGCAGCTGATTTGTAATCAGCAGGTCGCGGGTTCGAGTCCCATTTCCGGCTCAGTTAAATTAGGGGCAGATGGCCGAGTGGTTAAAGGCGACAGACTGTAAATCTGTTCTCTCACGAGTACGTAGGTTCGAACCCTACTCTGC
>CAITGN010000346.1:0-2796 GCA_903891965.1 uncultured Bacteroidota bacterium | reverse complement strand
TTAGAAGGCCTACCTGCAATCACTACAAATGGAATATTTAAACTGTTCCCTGCTTTCCATAATAAATTTTCAAATAAGGTTCTTTGTGGCTCTGGTCCAGAAACAATACCTAGAAAAACATTTGGCCTTGCATTATTTAGATCCGCAATACTGCTAGGCGTATGGATCAGTCTTGACAAGCAACCCATATACCATAAAGGAATACTCGGTTTAAGTTTGGGGTTGGACAAGACACCCGATAAATTATTGCTGCCTTCCATATCTGGAATCCAACAAGCAGTAAATTTTTTTAACCATGCATATTGTATTTTTTGAAATAAACGCGTAGCTACTTCAAAATGCATTTGTAAATTTAATTGATGGGTAATAAATACAGAGGGCACTGATTTATGATAAAATCCAAAACGATTATCAGAAACAATCAAATCAAAGTTGTATTTCGCCTGTGCCTTTTGCAACCATCTGTATTCATAAATAATACTATATATAATTTGAGGAACTTGAAACAGTAAAACAAGGGGAAGATTAAACCCCCATTTAGCATATCGAATGCGGTAGCCTCTTAAATGTAAAAACTGCGCAGTAGGAAGGGCCTCTTTTAAAATGGCCTCATGATAGCCCTCTGTAGCTATATATACTTGATATCCTAATTTTTCAAAGCCTTTGATAAGTGTAATGCACCTAGTGGCATGGCCAAGGCCCCAATCAATAGGAGAAATACAAATAGAAGGTCGTTTCATAAAACACTAATTTAGTCAATATTATACATGTTTAAAATGTAAATTTGAGATACCATTAAAAAAGATAAATATGCCACCTCTTTCCAAAGATAAATCCATTGCACTTTATGCAGCACTTGTTTCTTTTGGTACTTATGTATTTGTTTTTGGATTCAGAAAATCCTTTACTGTTTGCACATTTGATGGACTTACCTTCGGACCTATTGCTTATAAGACCGCACTAGTCATTAGTCAAATGCTGGGGTACATGTTGGCAAAATTTTATGGTATTAAATTTATCTCAGGACTTCAAAAAGTAAATAGGTATAAAATTATTTTTTTATTAACGGGCATTTCTTGGATGGCTTGGTTATTATTTGCCATTGTGCCCGCACCTTATAATGTAGTGTTCTTATTTTTAAATGGATTTCCATTAGGTATGTTATGGGGTGTTGTCTTCTCTTATGTAGAAGGACGCAAGAGCACCGATTTTATTGGCGCAGCACTTGCCGTAAGTTTTATTTTTTCATCGGGATGGGTAAAGTCCGTAGGGGCTTGGTTAATAGAGCAGTATCATATTACTGAATTTTGGGTTCCTTTTTGTACAGGATTGGTTTTTGCATTACCGCTTATTATTTGTGTCTATGGTTTAGAAAAAGTACCACCCCCTTCCGAGGAAGATGAAATGCTTAGAACTAAACGTATTCCAATGACAGGTGTGGAGCGAAAGTTTTTATTAAAACAATATTTACCGGGTATCATTGCCTTTGTAGCTATTTATTTATTCGCTACTATTTTTAGAGATATACGAGATAATTTTTCTGCTGATATGTGGAAGGAGATGGGCTTTGGTTCAAGGCCTGCTATTTTTACACAAACAGAAATTCCCATTACTATTTTTATATTAATTATTATGGGAGCGGTGGTGCTTATTAAAAATAGTTTCAAAGCATTAATGGTAGCCCATGTATTTATTTTACTGGGTTTTATTATTGCTGGTGTTTCTACTTATTATTTTTCACACCAACTATTAGATCCTTTTTGGTGGATGATATGGGTGGGACTTGGTTTATACTTAGTGTATATTCCTTTTAATTCTATTTTCTTCGATCGCTTAATTGCAGCCTTCTCTATGAAAGGCAATGCAGGCTTCTTTATTTATGTAGCCGACTCTGTAGGTTATGTAGGAAGCGTGAGTGTGATGCTTGCCAAAGAAGGAATGAGTCTTAAAATAAAATGGACGCAGTTTTTTTCACAAAGCGTAATGATACTTTCTTTTGTAGGCGTATTTATTACTCTTTATGCAATGTATTATTTTACAAAAAAATATAAAGCAAGTGTAGTGACTGCTGGCTAAATAAGTTTACTTATTTAATAGCTGTTTATTTTTCTAAACTTAAGACCACTCCATTAATGCAGTAACGAAGTCCTGTGGGTGGAGGACCATCTTCAAATACATGACCTAAATGCGCCTTACATTTTCCGCATTCTACTTCGGTACGGCTCATACCATGAGAGTTATCGGGTATATATATAATAGAGCCCTTCGTAATAGGTTCAAAAAAACTTGGCCAGCCACAACCACTTTCAAATTTGGCCGTACTTTTAAATAAGGGATTGCCACAGGCAGCGCAATGAAAAGTACCCACTTCCTTGCTGGTTTCAAAGGCACTACTAAAAGGCCTTTCGGTGCCTTTCTGTCTTGCAATCTGATATACTTCTGGAGACAATACTTGTTTCCAAACACTATCTGGAAGAACTAATTTCTCTTTACTGGTAGTAGAATAGTACTTGTTTTGGCTATTTGACATAGGAGCTTTTTTTAAAGGGTTATTATTTGGTGACTGAGAGCAGGCCCCCGTACTTAATAATAGGAAACAAAAGATGATTTTATACATATTGCTTATTTCGATGATAAAAATACTAACAAGTATTCATCTATTTTGTTTAGATACTAGTAAAATTTTAGCAATAATATAATTTTCAAAAATGGGTAGAGATTGCTAGTTAAAATCAATTAAAATTTAAGCCAGTTCTGTATCTTTGAACTCAACCCTAGACTATGTTTAATTTAATC
>CAITGN010000345.1:0-3175 GCA_903891965.1 uncultured Bacteroidota bacterium | reverse complement strand
GGCTTACACGTGCATCCAGGTTTGAATCACGGAAAATTAAGTTTTAGAAAAGGACGCGTGATGGCCAGTGCCGATGAATTATATGTTTCTATTAAGGGTCCAGGAGGACATGCTGCCACGCCGCATCAAACTGTAGACACTGTTTTAGTAGCTGCGCAATTAATTACAAGTTTACAAACTATCATAGCACGTAATCGCGATCCACAAAATCCGTCGGTGCTTTCCATTTGTTCTGTACATGGTGGTAATACAACCAATGTGATTCCAAGTGAAGTAAAATTAATGGGCACTTTCAGAGCCATGGATGAAGTATGGCGTTTTAAAGCACATGAATTAATGATGCAACAAGCTAAAGGTTTGTCATTAGCTACTGGTGCTGAAATAGATTTTAGAGTAGATGTAGGATATCCCACTGTAGACAACGAACCTGTTATTACAGAAGCTGCTTGGAAATTAGCCGACACATTTATGGGGGCAACTAATGTTGAAGAAACAGAAAAAAGAATGGGCGCCGAAGATTTCGGTTATTATTCTCAAGTAATACCAGGATGTTTTTTCAGACTAGGTGTTCGTAATGAATCGAAGGGCATTATACATAATGTTCATACTCCACACTTTAATATAGAGGAAGAAGCCATTGAAAATGGAGTGGGTATGATGGCCTGGTTAGGCAGTCAATTATTTGCATAAAGCACTATATTTCAACAATATATAGTACAAAAAACTCGTTTTGTATATATTCAGTAGCTTTGTAAAACTCGTAAACTAACATTCGTTATAAATTTATTACATGTCGAATAAAGAAAATCTAAGAAAAGAACAGGCTTTAGAATACCATGCCGCTGGCAGACCAGGTAAAATTGAAGTGGTTCCTACCAAGGAAGCGAAAACGCAAAAAGATTTATCTCTTGCTTATAGCCCTGGAGTAGCTATTCCTTGTACTGAAATAAAAAACAATCCATCCGATGTATTTAAGTATACAGCTAAAGGAAATTTAGTAGGGGTAATTACTAATGGAACAGCCGTTTTAGGTTTAGGTAATATTGGGCCCTTAGCGAGTAAGCCGGTGATGGAAGGGAAGGCCGTGCTATTTAAAATTTTCGCCGACATTGATGTTTTTGATATTGAGATTAACGAAACCGATCCAGATAAATTTGTAGAGATTGTAAAATCACTAGAGCCCACTTTCGGCGGTATTAATTTAGAAGATATAAAAGCGCCTGAATGTTTTTATATAGAGAAGAAATTAAGAGAATCCATGTCCATTCCGGTAATGCATGACGACCAGCATGGTACAGCTATTATTAGTAGCGCTGCTTTATTAAATGCATTAGAATTACAAAAGAAAAAAATTGACAAAGCAAAGTTTGTAGTGAGTGGCGCGGGCGCTGCAGCTATGGCATGTATAAAATTATATGTTGCCTTAGGTGCAAGGCATGAAAATTTTATTTTGTTTGATGTTGACGGTGTCTTACATACAGGCAGAACCGATTTAGGAGAAGATAGAAAACCCTTTGCGATTAAAGCAGAGAATATGACATTAGTGCAGGCTTTTAAAACAGCCGATGTGTTTTTAGGTTTAAGCGTGGGTAATATTGTAACTACTGATATGGTAAACTCTATGCCTAAAAATCCGATTGTATTTGCATTAGCGAATCCCGATCCAGAGATTGATTATGACGCAGCTACTTCAGCAAGAAAAGATATTATCATGGCTACGGGCCGTTCCGATTTTCCGAATCAGGTGAATAATGTTTTAGGTTTCCCTTATATATTTAGAGGTGCATTAGATGTGCGTGCAAAGTCAATTAACGAAGCTATGAAATTAGCAGCCGTGAATGCACTTGCAGACTTAGCAAAATCGGCCGTGCCTGATGCAGTGAACATGGCCTATAATCAACAAAATTTATGTTTTGGTCCTGAATATATTATTCCTAAACCATTAGATCCAAGGTTATTAAGTACACTGGCTCCTGCAGTGGCAAAAGCAGCGGTAGCATCGGGTGTAGCGCAACAACCTATTTCAAATTGGGATGAATATGAATTACAATTAAATAAGCGTTTAGGTTTAGATAATCAATTAATGCGTTTAATTAGTAATAAAGCACGTCGCGATCCTAAGCGTTTAGTATTCTCTGATGCAGAAAATGTAAAAATATTAAAAGCAGCTAGTATTGTATACGACGATGGTATTGCTTATCCAATATTATTAGGCAATGAAACTAGAATTAAAAATATAGCAGAAGCGAATAATATTGACATTAGTGATTTACCTATTATAGATGTTAGAAGCGATGAGATGGAAGAGAAAAGAGAGTTCTTTGGATCTATCTTATTTCAAAAAAGACAACGCAAGGGTATTAATAAATACGAGAGCTTAAAACTAATGCGCACCCAAAATTATTTTGGTGCCATGATGGTGGAAACCGGCGAGGCAGACGCGATGTTATCAGGCTTAACTAGAAATTATACCGATGGTATTAAACCAGCACTTCATATTATAGGTACAGAAGAAGGCGTGAAGAAGATTGCTGGAATGTATTTGTTGTTGACTAAAAAAGGACCTTTGTTTTTAGCGGACACTACTGTGAATATTAATCCTAATGCAGAGGAGCTTGCAGATATTGCTTTACTGGTGGCTAAAGAAGTGCGCAATTTTAACATGGAACCAAGAATTGCTATGTTAAGTTATTCTAATTTTGGAAGTAGCGATACACCAGAAGCGCAAATGGTTGCAGAAGCCACTAGAATTATTAAGCAAAGAAATCCTTCATTAATTGTGGATGGTGAAATGCAAGGTATGATGGCATTTAATAAAGAAATTTTAAAAGAAAATTATCCATTCAGTGATTTAGTAGACGCACAAGTGAATGTACTCATCTTCCCTAATTTAACTTCTGGAAATATTGCTTATCATTTATTAAAAGAAATAGGCGGGGTGGATATTATTGGTCCTATCTTACTTGGTTTGAAAAAACCAGTGAATGTGCTTCAGTTAGGTTCTGGGGTGAGAAATATCATTAATATGGCTACCGTCGCTGTAGTAGATGCTCAGTTAAAAACCAGGATAGACACTAACTTGGAAGTACAAAGAGTAAGTTGGTGGAAGCGTATGAAAAAGAGAAAGAAATAGGTTATTTTTGTGGCATGAATATTTTTACTCATTTTGGCTACT
>CAITGN010000344.1:0-5372 GCA_903891965.1 uncultured Bacteroidota bacterium | reverse complement strand
TATTAAATTATACAGGCTCTTTGGATAATAAACTATTTCTACGGCCATAAAAAGAATATAAAACAAGGCCTAAACACATCCATATAAAAAACCATACCCAGCTTATTGGAGGTATTTCAATCATTAAATAGAGGCAACACAAGGCTCCAACAATAGGAATAATGGAATAACTTCTTATAAAACTTAAAACAGCCACCACCGTTAAAATGGTAATAAAAACTAAAAATAAAACTTCCTGATACCCTTCACTAGCGCCAGACGAAATAGCAGTTGCTATTCTACCCTTTGCTAAATAAATAAATATAGCAGCTAATGCAGGAATAATAAATTTTCCATTAATATAAGGCAAACGAAAAGCCTGCTTCACTGTATTCGGTGGCAGCTTAGGAAGTGCTAGTACGCCAAAGCAGACAAGAACAAAGGCAAATAAGGTTCCAATGCTGGTTAGATCTGTCATTCTGCTAATTGACATAAATAAAGAAGGAATACCTACAAAAACGCCTGTTACAATGGTGGCAAAAGCAGGGGTACCAAATTTAGGATGCACTTTAGAGAATTTTTTAGGAAGTAAGCCATCTCTACTCATACTCATCCAAATTCTTGGTTGTCCTAATTGGAAAACTAGTAATACACTGGTAGTAGCTACCACTGCACTAATTGAAATGATATAGCCAATTTTATGAAGTCCAAGTTGATCAAATACAAAGGCCAAGGGGTCGTCTACTTTTAACTGCGTATAGTTTACCATACCGGTTAATACTAAGGCTATTAATATATATAAAACAGTACAAATAATTAAAGAATATATCATGCCACGAGGCAAATCGCGTTGTGGGTTTTTACATTCTTCGGCTGTAGTTGAAATAGCATCAAAACCAATGTAAGCATAAAATACAGCTGAAACACCAGCAAGAACTCCTTTAAACCCATTGGGTAAAAATGGATCCCAGTTTTTGGTGTCTACATAATAGAAGCCTAAAATAATAACAAATACAATAACTATTATTTTAAAGATGACCATAAAATTGGTACTCTTCTTACTTTCTTTAATTCCAATATAAGCAAGTATAGTAATAAGAAATACAATGATAAAAGCAGGCGTATTTAAAATAAGTTTGAAAGAGCCAATACTGGGTGCATTATTAATAGCATCATAACCAATGCGTGCAAGTTTACTAAAGCTTTCTTTAGTGCCACCTGCTGCCAAATGTTTTACAGCTTCATCATAACCTTGATAAGCCTGTTCATAGTTGGTAGACAACCAACCAGGTAAATGAATATGAAAACCTTCTAATAAATTCACAAAATAACCACTCCAACTAATAGCTACCACAATATTGCCAATAGCATATTCTAAAATTAAAGCCCATCCAATAATCCAGGCAATTAATTCTCCAAATGTAACATAGGCATAAGTATAGGCACTACCCGCAATAGGCACCCTGCTTGCAAATTCAGCATAACATAAAGCGCTAAAGCCGCAAGTAATAGCAGTCACAATAAATAATAAGGAAATACCAGGTCCGCCATGATAAGCAGCTGTTCCAATGGTTGAAAAAATACCTGCACCCACTACGGCTGCAATACCCATGAAGGTTAAATCTTTTACACCTAAAACTCTTTTTAATCCGCTGCTGCTATGACCATCACTTAATCCCGCCTCTGCATCTTTGACAATTTTTTCAATTGACTTTTTCCTAAATAAATTCATCATGAGAGAGGGGTTATTGATTTCTATTCATTAAATAATTAGCTAGTTCAATTAATGGCTTTTTTCTGTCAGAAACCACCGCTATAGATTCTAAATGCGCAAAGGCTTCTTGCATATATTTTGCTTTGGAGGCTTCTGCCCATGCATCTACTCCACATGATTTAAAAATAGCTAATACTTTTTCTACTTTATCAGCAGCATTAGAACTTAATAATTCATTTAATTCTTTTTTCTGACTAGCATTGGCTACTTCAAGTGCATGAATTAATAAGAATGTTTTTTTATTCTGCTTAATATCGCCTCCAGGTTCTTTGCCAAAAATGGCTGCGTCACCAAAAGCGTCTAAATAATCGTCTTGTACTTGAAAGGCAATACCTATCTTTTTACCAAACTCATATAAATGCTGGCAATTATTTATACTCGCTCCTCCTAAAATGGCGCCCATTTCTAAACTAGCTGCTAATAGCACAGAAGTCTTAAGCGTAATCATATGAATGTATTCATCCATACTTACATTTTCTATTTTAGAGAAGTCCATATCTAATTGCTGTCCTTCACAAACTTCTTTAGCCGTTCTATTAAATAGTTGTAAAATTTTAGGTAAATATTGTGGTTGAATATGCTGTATGTATTCATAAGCTCTTATAAGCATTACATCTCCCACTAATAAGGCAGTGCTCTCGTCGTATTTAACATGCACGGTGGTTTTACCTCTGCGTAAAGAAGCTTCATCCATCATATCGTCATGCACTAATGTGAAATTGTGAAATAATTCAACCGCATTGGCTAGCCTATAAGCATCGGGATGAATATCGCTAAATAATTCATTGCCTAGTAAACACATCACAGGCCTAATTCTTTTGCCTCCAATACTTAAAAAATAATTACCTGGCTCGTATAAACTAGCAGGGGATGCAGGGAAGTGATCGGCCTCAAATGCCTTGTTAAATTTATCTGATAATTCTTTAAAACTATGCATACTACAAACCTAAACATAATTCACAAGAATCCCTAGGCCTGATATGGCTTGTTTATAGAAAATTTAGCATTTATTAAACAGTTTATTTTTACATTTTCCCCTTAAATTTGCGTACCCCCAAACCTACAATATGACAAAAAAGCATTTAGTATTTACCTTCTTTAGTTTATTTGTTTACCAATTCATTTTTGCTCAGAGCTTTACTTTAGATACCAATGTCAATAGAAGTATTCATTTATATGAAGATGGTTATACGAAGTCTTTTGGTGTTAAAATGTACCCAGGCGCACTAACCTATAAAACTTTTTATGCCCCCAATAAAGCCATTGAAGCCTCTGGTTACATTACCCTAGATGGATTTTGGATATCTGCTATTAATGAAAAATATACCCCCATTAAAGATGACAATCAATTGTCCTGGTACATTGGCTACGGTGGTCATTTAGGTATTTGGAGTGCAGAATGGGTAAAGACTAACAATAACGCAGACAAATCCAATATTTCAGTTGGATTTGATGGTATCATTGGGCTTGATTATAAAGTGAAAAACTCCCCTTTAAATATAAGTATTGATTGGCAACCCTCTTTTAGTATTATACAAGCCTATTTCAAAAATCAAGGTGGTATTGGAATTCGTTATGTAATCAAGTAGTGCTTGAGTATTAACTTACTTATTCATTATTTAAATAAAGAATCTACAAATTCATCTTTATCAAATAAAAGCAAGTCTTTAATTTGCTCTCCTACTCCAATATATTTAACAGGAATCTTGCATTGATGTGCAATAGATAAAACTACACCGCCTTTAGCAGTACCATCTAATTTAGTAATGGCTAAAGCATTCACATTGGTCACAGCCATAAATTGTTTGGCTTGTTCTAAAGCATTTTGCCCAGTAGATCCATCCAATACCAATAATACTTCATGCGGGGCACCTGGTAATTGCTTTTCAATGACGCGTTTAATTTTATTTAATTCATCCATTAAATGCGCTTTATTATGCAAACGACCAGCAGTGTCTATTAATACTACATCAGCATTTTTAGCCATGGCCGACTGAATAGTATCAAAGGCTACCGCACTTGGGTCTGCGCCATGATTTTGTTTTACAATGGCCACACCCACTCTTTCACTCCAAATAGTGAGTTGGTCGGCAGCTGCTGCTCTAAAAGTATCTGCAGCGCCCATTACCACTGTATTACCAGCTTCTTTATAATGATGTGCTAATTTGCCAATAGTGGTTGTTTTGCCTACTCCATTCACGCCTACTACTAAAATAACATAAGGCTTTTTATCAGAAGGGGGAATAAAACCTAATTGATTAGAAGGCGCATCCACTAATAAAGAAACTATTTCTTCATGCAATAATCCATTCAATTCTGAGGTAGATAAATATTTTTCTTTTTTAACGCGCTCTTGTAATTTTTCAATTAAGGCCAATGTGGTATCCACGCCTACATCTGCACCAATTAATTCTTCTTCTAATTGATCCAATACTTCATCATCTACTGAAGTTTTTCCAATAATGGCTTTAGATATTCTCTCTAAAAAACCTTTCTTGGTTTTCTCTAAACCTTGGTCAAGGGTTTCCTTTTCTTTTATGCCAAATAATTTACCTAAAAAGCTCATGGTGTAAATTTAATCAATAAAATAGAAAGATGCTTTGTGTAAAATAAAAAAGTCCAGACTAGGTCTGAACTTTAAAATGTTTTTTGCGTAGTAAAATTACTTTGCAGTAATAGTTTGAAACTATTTAGCTAAGAATTCCTTTACAAGGTCTTTGTGAACGATATTCTCTTTAAAAGTATACGCGCCTGTTTTAGGGCTACGGATAGCTTTAATTACTTTAGTCCAGTTTTTTGCTTCAGCTGAAGCCTTAAGATCTTTTACTTTCGCGTTTTTAGATGCTGATTTTGCCATGACTATTTAATTTCTTTATGTAACGTTACTTTTTTCAAAATTGAGTTATACTTTTTGAACTCCAAACGATCTGGAGTGTTCTTCTTGTTCTTTGTAGTAATATAACGACTAGTACCTGGTAAACCAGTAGTCTTGTGCTCTGTGCACTCTAATATTACTTGAACTCTATTTCCTTTCCTTGCCATGATGGTATATTATAAGTTATACTTAATTGGGTTAATTAAATCTTTTCGCCTTGCGCTCTAAGATCTTTAACAACAGAAGCTAAACCATTCTTATTAATGGTTCTGATAGCATCAGTTGATACTTTGATGGTAATCCAGCGATCTTCTTCTATGAAGTAGAAACGCTTCTTTTGCAAATTTGGAAGGAAACGACGCTTTGTCTTGATGTTGGAGTGTGAAACACTATTTCCAGACATCGGCTTCTTTCCAGTTAATTGACATACTCTAGCCATGAGAAATTATTTTTTACGGACGGCAAAGGTAAGTAAATAACCTTTACACTCCCATTTATTTTAGTGTTTTTTTGAAGATTTCACCCAATTAGGTATAAAAAAGGATAAAATGTTGGTTTTCATGAAGCTATAAGGGATTTAGTAGGCCTTATGCATACATTTCCGCCCTTAATTCCTGTACCCTTTTATCTTCCATATATTCATCAAAAGTCATCAATCTATCAATGATCCCTTTAGGGGTAATTTCGATCACTCTATTGGCCACTGTTTGCATGAAAGTATGGTCATGTGAAGTGATTAATACC
>CAITGN010000343.1:0-2536 GCA_903891965.1 uncultured Bacteroidota bacterium | reverse complement strand
TTGGCAAATAATTGTAATTCTTTTCTAAGTTTTAATAAACCTTGTTCAGGACGCACTTTAGCCGTTGGGTCGTTATCATATTTAGGATCGCCAATGGCTCCAAATAAAATAGCATCGCTTGCTAAACATATTTTAATAGTTTCATCTGGTAAGGGATTTCCAGTTTTATCAATGGCAATAGCACCCATTAAAGCATGCTCATAACTAAACTCATGCTTAAATTGTTTAGCAATAATATTTAATACCTTAATAGACTGCTCTGTTACTTCTGGACCAATGCCATCTCCTAGGATGACTGCTATTTTCTTTTTCATTATGATAAAAATTTATCTCTTACTATTTATATACTATTATTTTTCTTCTATTACTTGTTATGGTTTAATTCAAACTTTTCTATCTCTTCTTTCATGCTTAATAAATAATCAATATCGTCGTAGCCATTTAACATGCAAGTTTTCTTATACGCATTAATTTCAAAACTTTCAGAAGCCCCAGTTGTATCAATGGTAATAGTTTGCTTTTCTAAATCAATGGTTAAAGTAGATTCTGCTGACTGCGCAAAGATGGCTTGTAAAAAAGCATCTGAAACAGTTACAGGCAAGACCCCATTATTTAAAGCATTATTTTTAAAGATGTCTGCGAAAAAGCTGGACACCACTACTTTAAACCCATAGTCTTGAATAGACCATGCAGCGTGTTCGCGCGAAGAACCACATCCAAAATTTTTAGCAGCTACTAATATCTCACCACTAAATTGTTTTTGATTTAAAACAAAATCGGCTTTTGGTTTAGACTCATCATCGTTTTCATATCTCCAATCACGAAATAAATTTTTACCAAAGCCTTCCTTCGTAGTCGCTTTCAAAAAACGCGCAGGTATGATTTGATCCGTATCTACGTTTTCAATGCGTAGTGGAATAAATCTGCTAGTTATTTTTTGTAATGATTGCATGCTGTTAATTTAACATAGTTCTAATGTCAGTAATCTTTCCTGTTAATAGTGCCGCTGCTGCTGTTAGTGGGCTTGCTAATAAAGTTCTAGCCCCAGCACCCTGACGGCCTTCAAAGTTTCTATTACTAGTACTTATACAATATTCACCTGCTGGTATTTTATCTTCATTCATTCCTAAACAAGCACTACATCCTGCCTGTCTTATTTCAATACCCGCTGCTGTAAATATTTTATCTAAGCCTTCTGCTTTAATTTGTTTAGCCACTTCTTGTGAACCTGGTACAATTAAAGTTTTCACGGAAGCATTTTTTTGTTTGCCTTTGATAATACTTGCAACCAATCTAAAATCTTCAATACGTGAATTCGTACAAGATCCAATAAATACATATTGAACTGGCATACCTAATAAACTTTGTCCCGCTTCTAAACCCATATAGGCTAACGCTTTTTCAAAGTTTTGTTTTTCTGTAGGATCGCTAATGCTATCCATGGTAGGTACCTTTCCTGTTACAGATAAGCCCATACCCGGATTGGTTCCATAAGTAATCATAGGGTCAATATCCGCTGCATTAATATTTATTTCAAGATCAAATTTTGCATCGGCATCGGAATAAAGTTCTTTCCACTGCGTTAATTTCTTATTCCAATTTTCACCCTGCGGTGCAAAAGGCCTTCCCTTCATATACGCATAAGTTGTTTCATCGGGTGCAATAATGCCACCACGCGCACCCATCTCAATACTCATATTACAAATAGTCATTCTTGCTTCCATGCTTAATGCACGAATAGCAGAGCCTGCGTATTCAACAAAGTATCCTGTGGCACCACTTGCAGATATTTTTGCAATGATGTATAAAATAATATCTTTTGATACAACTCCATTTTGTAAACTGCCTTCGATATTAATGCGCATTACCTTAGGCTTAGTTTGCATTACACATTGTGCAGCAAAAACCATTTCCACTTCACTAGTACCAATACCAAATGCAATAGATCCAAATGCACCATGGGTAGAGGTATGACTATCGCCACATACAATGGTCATGCCTGGTTGTGTAATTCCTAACTCGGGGCCAATCACATGCACAATACCTTGGTTAGGATGGCCTAGTCCGTATAATTCAACACCATGTTTTTTACAGTTCTCTATTAAAGTATCTACTTGAAATTTTGATAATTGATCGGCAATTGGTAAGTGCTGATTCATAGTAGGCACATTGTGATCTGCAGTGGCTACAATTTGATTGGGTCTAAATAATGGAGCACCTCTTTTTTCAATACCACTAAAGGCTTGCGGGCTAGTGACCTCATGTATTAAATGCTTATCAATATACAATACCGAAGGACCCCCTTCAATAATCTTGACAACATGCTTGTCCCAAATTTTATCAAATATTGTTTTTCCCATTGTAATACTTTCTTTCGTTTAGTCTTTCTTAATTAAATTCATTAATTCTTTCTTTTATTCTTTGTCTTATTTCGAATACGCCGTAGCTATTTCTACTAAATCATCGTGTGTAACTTCTTTCTTTTTATCTGCTAATTGTAAAAAAGTGGGATATAAAATATCGATATCATTTCTGG
>CAITGN010000342.1:0-5867 GCA_903891965.1 uncultured Bacteroidota bacterium | reverse complement strand
GCCACTAATAACTTCTAATACTTTATTATTGCCATCTGTAGGCGCCATACTTGGTATGCCATCTTGAAATTCTATAGTGGCCTTGGTGCCTGCTAAACTATTATCAACAATAGCCTGCATTTTTTTTCTTGCATTTATTTTTTGCTCCTCTGTTAAAAAACGTAAATCACCTGTTACCGTTACTGCAGGAGAAATAATATTTGTTTTACCAATGGCTGTGCCTGTTGCCTTGGTTTCATCGTAGTTCATTTCAGAACCTCCAATAAATACACCGGGGTTAAAGGTTAAATATTTTTCTGTACTTAACTGTACTCTAAATTCATTCACAATTCTAGCTGCTTCATAAATGGCACCATAACCTGCACCTGCTGTAAACACTCCCGAGCTATGTCCTGTTTTTGCTTTTACATTTAATAACCATCCGCTAGCGCCTCTTCTTGCAGTGGCCACAGAATTTAATCCGTTGGCTCCTTCAAAGGCTAATGCAATTTCAGTTTGCTTTGCAGTTTCAATAAAATCACCTCTACTTACTTCACGCGGATACCCTGCATGCTCTTCATCGCCCGTTAAATAAGCAATAATATTAGCATCCTTCAATAAACCCTGTGCTTGCAATGCTTGAAGTGCTATAATCATTACTACATCTCCTCCCTTCATATCAGTCACGCCCTGTCCTGTAGCGGTAGAATCATTTAACATGGTGAAAGGGTTTGCCGGCATATCGGGTTCAAAGACTGTATCTAAATGACCTATGAGAAATAGTTTTTTTCCTTTATTGGTTTTTGTTTTGCTGGCGGCTTTTTCTGAAGCATCATTAAATCCAATACTCGCTACTAAATGTCCTGCGCGGCGAAGTGAATCGGGCATTGGGATCCACTTGGTTTTAAAATTTGCTTTCTCAAATTCACGCGCGAAAATAGCGCCTACTTTTTTTACGCCTTCTATGTTTAAAGTACCGCTATTAATATCGACCGATTCTTTTAAAAGCGCAATAGCCCTTGGCATATTGGCGTCGATATAGTCCATTACTTTTTGTTCTTCCTTACTAAGCGTTATTGCAGCTTTAGTAGTTTGAGCATTCAAGGTTTGATTTGCTCCAATGCAAATACTAAATAAGATTGTCGTAAATAAGATTGCTTTTTTCATATTGACTTTTTAGGATCACTCAATTTAGTTCAATTCATTTATACCCCAAAAGCTTGCGGTAAATACTTGGAAATTGATTTGATTTATGTGCTTAATTCGCTGATTAACATTAAATTATTTGCAGGGTACGAAAAATGGCAATATTTTCTCTAAATTCGAATAATGAAGAGTATGAATTTAAACATCCCCGATAATGTAGAAATCAACAGCAACGAACTAACAGTTATCGTAGCTACAAGATTATACGAAATAGGGAAACTCTCTTTAGGCCAAGCCTCAGAAATGATAGGCTGTTCTAAAAGTTCATTTATTGAGTTATTGGGAAAATATAACATCTCCGTTTTCAATTACCCTGCATCTGATTTAGAATCAGATGTGAGGAATGCGTAAAATTATTGTTGACACCAGTTGTCTTATTATTCTTTCAAAAATTAAGGAGCTTCATCTACTAAAGCTTTTGTATGGGGAGGTATTAATTACAGACACTATTGCTAAAGAGTTTGACGAACCACTCCCAGATTGGATAATTGTCTGTCCCATAAAACTTAATGAAAACGTATTTTTATTTGAAAAAAGAATAGATAAAGGCGAAGCAAGTGCAATTATGCTAGCATTAGAAATTCTTAATAGCACCATAATTATTGATGATTTTAAAGGGAGGTCTTTAGCTAAAGAGCTTGGCATAAAAGTTACTGGAACAATAGGCGTCATTATTTCAGCAAAGAATAAAAAATTAATACCTAGTATTAAACCAATGCTAGAAAAAATTAAAGAAACTAATTTTTATGTATCCAAGGAATTAGAAAAGGAAGCCTTGGACTTAGCAAAAGAGTAAAAAAATTGACTGAATATCTTTAAATTTGAATTATGAAAACCATTGAAGTAAACATATTGAACCCTAAGGCTAACGTTATCTTAAAAGATATGGTAAAGAAAAATTGGATTGCCATTCAAAAGCCATCAAAAAGTTCTTTACAATCTGTATTAAATAATCTTCGATCAAAGGCTAAAACTGCACCTTCATTAAAAGAAATTACTAAAGAAGTTGAGTTGGTTAGAGCGAAGCGATATACCAAAAGTAAAAGAGTTAAAAATAAATTGAATCTTAAACCTAGTACTTGGGAAGCTCAATTCAAAAAAGCCATAGCAGACGGAGATAGCCCTGAAAATGATTATTAATACTACAACTTCACCACCCCTTCCGTCACTATCACATCACTCAAGGACCCAGTGCAAACCCCTTTAATGGTAATGGTTTCACCTATTTTTTGAGATATGGGAGTTGTGCTTATTAAAGTAACCGATACATTGGAAAAAGAATCGGCGCTGCCTAAGATTAAGGTTATTTTTCCTTCCTGGTTTTTATCAATGCTCACAATGGTTCCACTTAGTTCCACTGCTTTATTTAAATATAAAGCATTGGCATTTTTTTCATTGGCTTGATAAGCAGCGCTTAAAGAATCGGCTTGAATGACTATGCCTTTTTCTGATTGCACATTTCTATGATGTGTTTTAGAATAGACAAATACATAATAGTATCCTCCAAGGGCTGTGATGGCCACTACTGCAATGGCGTATATTAGTTTTGTCATTTTGCGCATAAATTTATTCTACCATTTAATATTTCGAAGCTCTTTGGGTTTACGAACGGTAAATACTCTGGAGATATTAAATCCAAAACGTAAATCACCTTTTGCCCAACTGCCTGTAGTTTCATTAATAAAAGTACGCTCGGTCATGCCTGTTGAATTAGATACATGTAACTGAAAAACATGGCCTCCTGTTTCAATGTCAACTCCTACCGATAAAGGGTCTTTGTAGCCCTCTAAGCTAGTAAATCTATGATAATACTCTGTAGTTATGTTTACTCTTTTAGTTACTCTTTGTCTAAAGCCTACCCCTAATGAATAAAAATCGTTGGGAGTGGTTTTAGTATCTACCATATTATAATGAATTAAGGTAGGCGATAATTGTAAAGAAAAATAATCGTTCACCTTGCTTGCAAGTAGTAATTGATGCGAGAAAGAAAATTTATCCGATACATAGGGCGTATAAGTAGTAGCAACATCACGCAATGATTTATAAATAAAAGAGCTGGCATAGCTCAAACTAAAAGGAATATTTCGCTGACCTTGTTGTTGTCTAATAATTTTATATTTTAAAAAGCCATCATACTGCTTTTGATAAGTGCTACGGCCAATACCTATCATAAGACGGTCTGTAAGCCCGTAGTCTAAACCTATGCGCATAGTGGCCTGATCTAATCCAAAAAAATTATACCCTCCGTCGCTAAGTGGACCAAAGCGGTGTAAAATTCTGAAGTCCAATACACCCGCTCCCACGTTTTCTATAGACTGGCCATTAATAATACGGGTAGCTTTAAAAGTACCGGTGGTAAAATCTGCATTGGTAGAATTCGTTTTTTCTGAAAATAAATCTACATTTTGCGCGCTTGCTGCAAGGGAAATAAATAAAGCAAATACAACTAAATGAAGGGAACGTAAAAACATAATTTTTAATTTTGATATTTACAATTCACTTTTATCTTAGCCTCATTCGCAATTTTCTCTCCAATGTATAAACCCTTAATACCGTAGTCCTTAATTTTTATACTAAACTCTCCGGTAATTGTGGGCTTGCCCTCAGTAACTTGTAAAGTTCCATTGGTACTTACTTTTTGTGAAGTTCCGTGTATGGTTAAACTACCTTCAATAGTAATTGGATAAGTTCCGTCCTTGGTAAAATTAACTTCTTTGATATTTTTTATATACCCTTTGAAATCGGCTTTAGGAAACTGAGTCGACTCCATATAGTTCTCATTAAAGTGATCTTCCATTAACTGGTTTTCAAATTTGAAACCTTTCACTAATACGCCGAATATAATTTGACCAGTGGCGTCTACAAATTTTGAATCAACCTGGTTATTCACCGCTGCAATGGCCACGGCTCCTCCGGTGGCATTAAAAAATATTTGTCCTGTTTTAGTAGCATATACTTTTTGTGCACTTGGTGTTTGTGCATTTACTATTTGCATATTGCATACAAGTAATATAAGTACAAGCGCTGCTGTTAATTTTTTTATGTTGCGAATTGAAATCATATGAAATTATTTTTATTCTTTTTTTTTATTAATTATTAATAGCCCCTCTATTCACCCAAACAATTATTTTATTAATACTACATACATCCATCTTCGCCATATTCTTAGGCATAGGTGATGCATTACCATTTTGTAAAATTGAATTCACAAGGCGCCCATTAGTAATATAAGGCTTCACTGTAGCATAGGTATTTAATACAATGCCTCCGCCTAAATTATTGGCACTAGCTCCATGACAATTATTACAATTGGCATTTAAGATGCCTGCTACCGTTACACTATAGGTAACATTGGTGGTATCACAAGCAGCTACTACCACTTGAGGGTATACTTGGTCCTTCTTATCGTAATAACAAGCAGTAAAACTACTAATGGCAATGATTACAAATACTATTTTAAAAAACTTTTCCATATTATTGAGGATAGCCTTTTTGTATCCATTTTTGAATTTGGATTATTTTACAATCTACCAACTTAGCAGAAGGAGGCATTCTTTTTGAAACAGCTATACTTGAAACATAATTAATGGAATTTAAAAATATGCTTGTATTGGCACTTATATAAGTTTTGGCACTTGCATAGTCTCCTAAATAAATATTTGCAGAACCAGGCTTGCTACCATGACATCCGCCACAATTTGTAGAAATAATAGTTTGAATAGCATTTGCATAAGTGAATGAATTAGTATCACATACATTGGTGCATTGTGTATTAAGGGCACCTTGGTCAATCCATTTTTTGATAAGTGCAATATGGGTAGCCGTCATTTGTGGACTTGATCTTGTTGGCATACCATTTCCTATAATAGTATAATACCTGCTACTATTTGCATTTTTAGCCCTAATGCCATTCATTAAATGTCCATAGTCGGTGGTAATTACGCCTTCTCTATGGCTTGCTTCATTATGACAACCTGCAGAACCACAGTAACTAACATATAAGGGTAAGACATCGGTATTAAAACAAATTGTATCTGAAACTGCAGGTGTACCGCCCGCTGGAACTGTGGTGGCAGGTGGATTCACCACTACCACCGGGTCTAGGGATAGATTAGCATTCACGGTAATATTATCATGCTGACATGCATTGAATAAAATACAAATAGATGATAGAACAACGATATAGGGGGGAAATTTACGCATAGGCCTTATAAAGAACTTTTTTAGAAAAACTGTTTAAGAAGATTCGTTTAGAACCCTCGGCAAATTTACAAATTTGTATGTTAAGATATATATAATGATTGCTGATTAACCTCTTTAATTCTTTTAAATTAAACTTAATATTAGTACTTACTATTGTTAGTATACTCATTCTACTATTATATTAATTTTCAAATTCATTTTCTTTTTAATATCTAATCAAACTGAAGTGGAACATTAATTTTCAAACTATAGTTACGGCCCATATTAAATACACCGGTTCTTCCCGTTAAAACATTTACATCGGTATATTTTAAACGGCTTAAATGGCTCTGATAAGCAATATCGGTAAGGTTTTGTGCCACTAAAGAAATACTAAATAATTGTTTACCCTTATTTGTTATATGTGTACCTGCCCCAATATTAATTAAAGTGTAGCTCGGCGTTTTAGTTTCAGTATTATAACCAGTAAACGGATTATT
>CAITGN010000341.1:0-5480 GCA_903891965.1 uncultured Bacteroidota bacterium | reverse complement strand
TTTTACCATCGTTGGTTAAAATTTGTCGAATGCGCATTAATTTCATTAAAATTAAATCGGCATAACTTTCTTGACTCATGTCTCTCCAAGCTTCTCCATAGTCATGATTTTTATCCATCATGGTGGTTTTAGCAAAAAGTACATTTTCTTGGTAGAGCGCTTGTACTTGATCAACAGGAAGTTCGTCTACTTTAGGGTCTCCTAATTTTAATTGTATTAAACCAATAACAGCATAATTAAGTATGCCTTTAAATTCAGATTGAATATCGTCCTCTACTTTCTGCGTACCTAAGTCTTGAATGGTTCTAATGCGCAAGGCCTTTATGAATATTTGGTCTACCACAGAGATAATTCTAAGGACTCTCCATGCGGTACCATAGTCCTTTGTTTTTTTAATAAAGATGTCGCTGCAAGAAGCAATAGCTTGATCAAATTGTGCGGAAGTTTGACTCATTAAATTTCGTCCGATTACTTTGTTAATTAATATCTTTGAACCACTGCAAGATAATCAATTAAGCTTAAATTAAAACTATGTTTAAAATACCTGCCAAGCATTTAGACTGGCAAATTAATACCCCCCAGGTGATGGGTATTTTAAATATTACCCCGGACTCCTTTTATGCAGCGAGCAGGCATTCAAATATAGAAAGTGCTTTAGCTCAAACAGAAGCCTTTATAAAACAAGGGGCTAGCATTATTGATATAGGCGCGCAAAGTACAAGACCTGGTGCCAATATGGAAGGGGTGGAAATTGAAATAGAAAGGCTTGTTCCAATAGTTAAAGCCATTAGTGAAAAATATCCTCAACAACTTATTTCGGTGGATACTTTTTATGCAAGGGTTGCGGAAGCTGCCTTAGAAGCTGGTGCGCACATAATAAATGATATTAGTTGTGCAAGTATTGATGAAAATATATTGACTGTGGTGGCTAAATACAATGCAAGCTATATTGGTATGCATTTAACGGGAGGTATTGAAAATTTGCATACAGTGGAGCCTAGAGAAGATATAATGGAATCTCTGCTATCCTATTTTGAATCAAAAAAGAAATTACTAGCTAAATACGGTATTTACAATTGGGTCATTGACCCAGGTTTTGGATTTGGAAAAACGGTGGAAGAAAATTTTACCATTCTTAGAAAATTAGAATCCTTAAAAGTATTGGGCCTTCCTATTTTATTAGGGGCTTCTAGAAAATCTAGTTTATATAAAACCTTGGGCATTGAATCTAAAGAGGCTTTAAATGCTACCACGGTAGCAAATACTGTGGCATTATTAAATGGAGCAAACATACTCAGAGTGCATGATGTGAAAGAGGCAGCAGAAATTATTCAATTACTACCTTATCTAAAATAAAAATGCTCCTCTTATTAGGAGAAGCATTTTATATTTTCAATTGCAAAAAGAATTTTTTTAATTATTCTTTGTAAACTTATCTATTACAATCTTTATTTTACTACTGGTGGCGGTGGAGGTGCAATAGTGCTTGCTTTTGGAGCAGCAGTTACATCTTGAATTTCAATATCAAAAGCTAAATTGTCATAAGCCTTGATTACACCATTTGCTTGTGGGCCATAAGCCAACATAGCGGGTATATAAATAACGCCTTTACCACCTTTACCAAAATACTTTAATCCAATATCCCAACCTGGAATTACACTACCTGTTCCTACTTTTACATCGTAAGGCTTAGCAGCAGGATCGTTTGGTTTCATGTTTGAATCAAACACTTCCCCTTTTAATGTATATCCTTTGTAGTATACGCTAGCTACTTTTGTAGAATCAATTCTGTTAGAAGCATCTCCAGCTTCTTTAGTTACAACAAATACGCCTTCTGGAGATTGTACTGCCGTAATTTTATTTTTAGCTAAATAAGCGGCAATAATGCCAATCTCTTTTGCTTTTTCTTTGTCTTGTTCTTTCTTGTAATCGGCATCTACTAATTTAACATCAGTGAATACATCTACAATTTCAGCCTTACCTAAAATGATGTCTTTAGTTTTAAATACTTCATTTAATTGTAATACTTTCATGCTTACTAAAGTATCTACACTTAAAGAGAATTCAACCTTATCTCCTTTTCTACATTTCATAATTACTTCAGTGAATGTATACTTACCTAAACGAGCTGTGTCAATAGGGAAATAAACAGGTATTACACCAAAAGTTGAACTTAAAGTAGTGTCTTTAGATTTTAACTTATACTCTACATTTAATTTAACGAACTGGCCTTGTTGTAATAATTTTTCATTACCACTACCGTGTGTAATTTTATAAGGCATACCAGAGGGGGCTTTTTCATATTGATTACAACTTGCAAGCAAGACAATAGCAGCCACTAACTTTAAACTTGATTTTATCATTTTTATTTTAATTGTGTTAATTGTGATGTATATTCTTTTATAATGGTTTTAAAATCGTTTGCGGTTTCTTCCACAGATTTTGAAGATCTTCCTCCAGCGGCATTTGCATGTCCTCCCCCTTCAAAATGTGTGCGTGCAAATATATTAACATCGAAGTTACCTTTGCTCCTAAAGCTCCATTTTCTTTCTTCTTCTCGGTCAATAACAATAGCGGCTAGTTTAATGCCTTCAATTGATAACAAATAATTAACCAGTCCTTCGGTATCCCCTGTTTTTAATTCGAATTTATATATATCGGTTTTAGGGATGGCCATGATGGCGGTATTTAATTCAGGGATCACCGTCATTCTATTTAAAAATGCATTCCCCATGAATTTTAATCTTCCTTCAGAAGAATTATCATATATTTTTTCATGAATTAGGGAATGTTGTAAGCCTAATTCTTTTAAGTGCGCTACAATTTTATGCACTGAAGCAGTTGTAGAGGGGAAACGGAAAGAACCTGTATCTGTCATCAGTCCTGTATATAAACAAGTAGCAATATCAAGGTTCAATAAATTACTATGCCCCGACTCTACAATGAAATTATAAATCATCTCACAAGTGGAGCTCATCATTACATCACTAATACCATAGGCAAAGGAAGGCGTGTCGGGTTGTTGGTGATGATCCACTAATATTTTAAGCGCTTTGGCTTCTTTAATAATGGGTTCCAAATGTTTTGTACGGTGCAGGATATTAAAGTCTAAACAAAACACATAATCGGCTGCTTGAATAATACTAGTCGCTTTTTCTTTATTAGATTCAAAGTCAATTACATTTTCAGTACCTGGCATCCAATCTAAAAAAGAAGCCCAATTCGTGGGTGATATCACCGTTACCTCATGCCCCAACTGCTTTAAAAAATGATACAGCCCCAAACTAGAGCCCATCGCATCGCCGTCTGGCTTTTGATGCGAGGTAATTACAGCCTTAAAAGGTTGATTCAGAATGGGGTAAAATTGTTCAATTGATTGCATAGAGGCACAAATTTAGCGTAAATCAGATGTTTTTCAGTAAATTTGCGCCTGCAATTAGCAACTAATAATAAATTAACTATGAACCGCACATTTACAATGATTAAACCAGATGCCACTTCAAAAGGCTATACTGGAGCAATTTTAGACCAAATTATTAAGGCTGGATTTAGCGTTAAAGCCATGAAATGGACAAAATTAACGGTTGAACAAGCAGGTCAATTCTATGAGGTACATAAAGAGCGCCCTTTTTATGGCGAATTAGTAGCATTTATGAGTTCTGGCCCCATTGTGGCAGCTATCTTAGAAAAAGACAACGCAGTAGCCGATTTTAGAAAATTAATTGGTGCTACCAACCCTGCACAAGCTGAAGAAGGAACAATAAGAAAGAATTTTGCAGCTTCTATGGGTGAAAATGCTGTTCACGGAAGTGATAGTGATGAGAATGCACAAATAGAAGGCAACTTCTTCTTTGCAGCCACTGAGAGATTCTAATAAATAATATTTTTTTTAAAAAAGGCCCTTACTGAAATCTAAGGGCCTTTTTATTTTCATCTAATAATTTTTTCGAGCGTATTATTTCTTGCCTCCTCTTGAAATAGGCTTGCCGTATTTTTTTTGCATAATCTCTTTTCGGTTCTTGCGTACATTCACTTTACTATTCTTAGCCGATTTTTCATGGAATGCTGGACCAGATTCTTCTTTCTTAGGCACTTTAATTTGAATAATTTTCATTCTCACTTTTGGCTTCTCGTCCTCTGTTAAAATGGTAGATATTTCTAAATCTTCAGGTAAGTCTAAATGTGGAATGGATTGCTTCATTAAAGTTTCAATTCCTTTTTGTAAAACTTTTTCTTTTTCTGTTACAAAGGTAACTGCTATGCCTTTTTTATCTGCTCTTCCAGTTCTACCAATACGGTGAATATAATTTTCTGGAACATCGGGCGTGTCAAAATTAATTACATGTGTTACTTCGGCTACATCAATACCTCTAGCCATTACATCGGTAGCAATTAAATATTTATAGACACCTGCTTTAAATTGTTTAACAGTATTGAAACGGTGATTTTGTTCTTTATTAGAATGTATCACGCCTACTGTTTCAGGGAACTTTTCATTTAGTTGTTCAAAGAGTTGATCCGCCAAAGCCTTGGTAGCAGCGAATATGAGTACCTTGGTCATGGCCTCGTTAGAACTTAATAAAAGCTCTAATAAATTAACCTTGGTATTAAAATTAGGGACATCATAGGCATGTTGAATAATATTTTCAAGGGGTGTTCCTGTTGGTGCTGCTTCTACTCTTACAGGGGCGCTGAAATAATCATTCATTAATTTTTCAACATCATCGGTAATGGTAGCTGAAAAAAGTAAGTTCTGTCTTTTAGCGGGAAGTAATTCTAAAATATTCGTGATTTGTTTTCTAAAACCTAAGTTCAACATCTCATCCATTTCATCAATGACTAGTTTTTTAATCATTTTTGTTTTAAAGGCTCCGTTCATGATTAAGTCAAATAGTCTTCCTGGAGTGGCAACTAATACATCGGCCCCTGTTTCTAAATTTATTTGTTGGGTATTAATATTCACTCCTCCAAAAACACCTACGGCTGTGACACTCATATAGGGCGTTAATTTATTTACTGCTTCCACTACTTGTACCACTAATTCTCTGGTGGGTACTAAAATTAATATTTGAGGGTCTTTATTTTTATCAAACTTCCATTGTCTTAAACAAGGAAGTAAATAAGCAAATGTTTTTCCTGTTCCTGTTTGTGCAATACCACATACATCTCTACCTGACATCACTATAGGAAATACCCTGTGCTGAATAGTGGTAGCTTCTTTAAAACCTAACTCATCTAGGGCTCTTAATAAAGATGCATTTAAATTTAATTCTTGAAATGTCATATTGCGTAAATGTGTCGCGAAGGTAGTTTATTATAAGCGCTATTTTATTATAAATATTGAAAAATTTCTGTTGAAAATACATATAAATAATTCAATATCAATAACTTGTAATGGTTTAGATTAAAAATAAATAGGAATCTATTGTTGTAAATATTCTTCATTAAATGTAGAGGTACTGCGTTAAAAAAATTATATT
>CAITGN010000340.1:0-2368 GCA_903891965.1 uncultured Bacteroidota bacterium | reverse complement strand
CCTGTGTTTAGAAAAATGCACGATATCTTATTAGGAGGCAGTACTATTGAAAACGGAACCATTAAAGCCTATGTTACAGCAGTGGGTGACGATACAGTGCTTGCCAATATTTTAAAAATGGTAAAGGCAGCCCAAGGCGAAAAGCCGCCTGTGCAAATTTTAGCCGATAAAATTAGTGCGGTCTTTGTTCCCTTGGTTTTAGGCATTGCCCTACTTACACTTATTGGCAACTTCATTTTAACCGATATTGGATTTGGGGCTAGTATGCTAAGAGCCATTGCTGTACTTGTAATTTCTTGCCCCTGCGCCATGGGCTTGGCTACTCCTGCAGCTATTGCAGTAGGGCTTGGCAGGGGTGCTCGTAATGGAGTTTTATTTAAAAATGCAAAAAGTTTAGAAACATTTAAGGATATCAAACAAGTGGTATTTGATAAAACGGGCACTTTAACTACAGGCCATTTTGCCATTACGAATTTTAAAAAGGAAGAAGGCATCACAGAAAATGATTTTAAACAAATCGCGTATTCTTTAGAAAAATATTCTAACCACCCCATTGCGAAATGTATTAGCAGTCAATGGAAGAATAAAGAAGATATAAAATGGAAAACCATTGAAGAAGTAAAAGGAATGGGCATTCAAGCGACAGACAAAGAAGGCAATACATATTTTGCTGGTTCTTTTGCTACACTAAAAGAAATTAAAGCGGAGGATGGCCATAATATTTATATTCAAAAAAATAATATCCTCTTAGGTTGGATTGATGTGGCAGATGAGATTAGAATGGAAGCAAAAGAAATTATTGCCACCTTACATAAACAAGGTATTCATACTATATTATTAAGTGGTGATCGAAAAATAAAATGCGAACAAGTGGGCAAGGCCTTAGGCATTCAAGAAATTATTAGCGAACAAAGCCCTTCCGATAAATTAAATAAATTAGAAGCGCTTACAAAAATAAGTCCCACTGCCATGGTAGGCGATGGTATTAACGACGCTCCTGCCTTGGCGAAAGCTACTATTGGTATTTCTTTAAGCAACGCTTCTCATATAGCCATACAAAGTGCTCAAGTTATTTTAATGAACCAAGGACTTAAGAATTTACCTATGGCCTTAGGACTAGGTAGAAGAACTTATGAAACCATTAAAGAAAATTTAGCCTGGGCATTCTCCTATAATATTATTGCCATCCCGGTGGCAGCCCTTGGCCTATTGGGTACTTGGGGGCCCACTTACGGAGCGCTTATAATGGGACTAAGCGATGTAGTACTAGCCATTAATTCATTAAGGTTATTTAAGAAAAAATTGGTCTAGCACTTTTGAAAACTGTACAAGAAATATTAAAACAGTATTGGGGCTATACTCAGTTCAGACCTCAGCAAGAAGAGGTCATAGAAGCAGTCTTAGAAGGTAAGGATGTACTTACCTTACTACCAACTGGTGCTGGTAAGTCTTTGTGTTTTCAAGTGCCTACCCTTTATCAAAATGGTATTTGCGTAATTATAAGTCCTTTAATTGCACTTATGCAAGACCAAGTAAAGGATTTAAAAGCTAAAAATATAAGCGCGGTTAATTTAGGGGGTGAAATTAATTATGAACAGCAAGAAGCTATTTTAAATGATGCACTGGCGGGTAAGTATCAATTTATTTATCTCTCTCCAGAAAAATTAGCACAGAAATCTTTTCAAAATTTTTTACAAGCCCTGCCTATTAGCTTATTTGCCATTGATGAAGCGCATTGCATTTCACAATGGGGTTATGATTTTAGACCCTCCTACCGAAAACTGGATACCTTAAAAAAAATGTTTCCTTCCATTCCTATTTTAGCCATGACGGCGTCAGCCATACCCTTGGTGCAAGAAGATATTATCAAACAATTATTATTAAAGAACGCTTCAGTAATTAGTAGTTCTTTTTTAAGACCCAACTTATCTTACCGAGTTCATAAGGTAGCTACTAAAATACATAGCCTTCGAAAATTATTAGAAAATATAAAAGGCACAATAATTATTTATGCTAGTACGCGTAATAATGTAAGTCAATTAGCAAGGCTATTACAAGACTATGGCTATGCTGCAGGTGAGTACCATGCGGGTATGCCTTATGCAATAAGACAAAAAGTGCAGGAAAATTGGATGAATAATAGCTTGCGTATAGTGGTGTGCACCAGCGCTTTTGGCATGGGCATTAATAAACCCGATGTGCGTGCCGTTATTCATTATGATTTACCCAATAGTATTGAGCAGTATTACCAAGAAGCAGGTCGTGCAGGAAGAGACGGCAAGCCAGCAGAAGCCATTTTACTATTTCAACAAAACGATTGGGACTATTGGCAAATGCTTCAAGAGAAAAAATATCCACCCATTGAGAT
>CAITGN010000339.1:0-6013 GCA_903891965.1 uncultured Bacteroidota bacterium | reverse complement strand
ATGTTCCTTGTCTAAAGATTCTGGTAAAATAAAATAACCATACAGGGCGTTGATTAAAGCCAAGCCAGCTGCGACGAAGAAAGGAATTCTTGGGCCAATCTCTCCCAGCAATCCACCTAACAATGGGCCAATGATAAAACCAATGCCAAAGGCGGCACCAATCATTCCAAAATTTTTGGCTCTGGTTTTTTCATCACTAATATCGGCCATATAAGCAGCCGCAGTGGTGATACTTGAACCAGTAATTCCTGAAAAAACACGAGCAACAAATAACCATCCAATGGTAGGCGCAAAGGCTAAAAAAATATAGTCTATACCAAAACCCAATAAAGAAAAAAGTAAAATGGGACGTCTTCCATAATGATCACTCAAGCTACCAAGTATGGGTGCAAATATGAATTGCATGGCCGCATAAATAAAAGTCATGTACATGGCTGGTTTTGCAATAGCACTAATGTCTGACCTATCTGTAATATGCATTAAATGTTGTAACAACTGAGGCACCACCGGAATAATGATTCCAAGCCCAATGACATCCAATAAAATAGTTGCAAAAATGAAACCGACTGCCGCTTGTTTGTTACTAGCCATTGTATAATAAAGATTTTAATGAATCTATCTTTCAAATATACAAGTCCTAGCCTATATTTCAAAAAGGAGCAGCAAAAGAGTTCAAGTTGTTAGTTTCTATGTTGCCCAATAATTATCTTAGCCTTCATTTCTAAATACAATCACCCCATCAAAAATATCAATCAATACTTTTTTAGTTTTATCAATTTCCCCACTTAAAATCTTCTTACTAAATTCATTCACCACCATTTTTTGAATGAGTCGTTTCAAAGGCCTAGCGCCTAACTGCATGTCAAAACCTTGGTCAGATAGATATTCCACTAAATAATCGCTAAATGCTAATTCAATTCCATTCTCCGCCACCAATGATTTTAAATTATTCAATTGAATTTTTACAATCGCCGACATTTGTTTTTGTAGTAATGGAGAGAACATAATAATTTCATCTACTCTATTTAAAAATTCGGGTCGTATGGTTTGTTTTAATAAAGCCATTACCTCCACCTTCGACTGTTCAATTTTTTGTTCCAGATTTTTTTCTGTCACGCCCTCAAAGGCTTCTTGAATTAAATGACTACCCATATTACTGGTCATAATAATAATGGTATTTTTAAAATTCACCGTTCTTCCTTTATTATCTGTCAAATGCCCATCATCTAATACTTGTAATAATATATTCCAAACATCGGGATGCGCTTTTTCAATCTCATCCAATAAAACTACACTATAAGGCTTACGTCTTACCGACTCTGTTAATTGTCCGCCTTCGTCATAACCTACATAACCCGGAGGCGCTCCTACTAAACGAGATACAGAATGCTTTTCCTGATACTCACTCATGTCAATGCGTGTCATCATGGAATCATCATCAAATAAATAATTCGCCAAGGCCTTGGCTAGCTCTGTCTTACCCACACCAGTGGTGCCTAAGAAAATGAAGGACCCAATAGGTTTTTTAGGATCTTGTAAACCCGCTCTACTTCTTCTTATCGCATCGGATACAGCAGTAATGGCCTCTTCTTGCCCTACCACTCTTTTATGTAACTCTTCTTCTAAGTGCAATAATTTTTCTCTTTCAGATTGTAGCATTTTATGTACAGGAATACCCGTTGCCTTCGCCACATTCTCTGCAATATCTTCCGCATCTACTTCTTCTTTCATTAATCTTTTACCATTGGTACCAATCTCTTGCAAGAGTTTACTAAACTCAAGTAAATTGGTTTCTTGCTCTTTTACTTTACCATATCTTATCTCGGCCACTTTACCATAGTCTCCATTACGCTCCGCTACTTCTGCTTCTTGTTTTAATTTTTCAATTTCAGCCTTTGTGTTTTGTACTTTGTCCACCATTTCTTTTTCTTCAGCCCATTTTGCTTTTAAAGTATCTTGCTCAACTGTTAAATTACTTATTTCAATATTTAAGGCTTTTAATTGATCTGGATTGTTTTCTCTTTTAATCGCTTCTCTTTCAATTTCAAGCTGTCTAATTTGTCTAATTAAAGTATCTAACTCTTCGGGCATTGAATTCATCTCTAATCTTAACTTAGCTGCACTCTCATCAATTAAATCAATAGCCTTATCTGGCAAGAAACGATCGGTAATATACCTGCTCGATAATTCGACCGCTGCTATAATGGCTTCATCTTTAATTCTTACATGATGATGGGTTTCATATCTTTCTTTCAAACCTCTTAAAATAGAAATCGCATCTTCTTTATTAGGTTCATCTATTATTACTTTTTGAAAACGACGCTCTAATGCCTTGTCTTTTTCAAAAAACTTTTGATACTCATTTAAGGTAGTGGCCCCTATGGCTCTTAATTCTCCTCTTGCAAGTGCTGGTTTTAAAATATTGGCAGCGTCCATAGCGCCTTCTCCACCTCCAGCGCCTACTAGGGTATGTATCTCGTCAATAAATAAAATAATCTCCCCGTCACTATCTGCTACTTCTTTCACTACTCCTTTTAATCTTTCCTCAAACTCTCCTTTGTATTTAGCTCCTGCAATTAGTTGCCCCATATCTAAAGCAAAAATAATTTTACTTTTTAAATTATCGGGTACATCGCCATTCACAATACGCATCGCCAAGCCTTCTGCAATAGCTGTCTTACCTACACCAGGTTCACCTACTAAAATGGGATTGTTCTTACTTCTTCTTGAAAGTATATGTAAGGTTCTTCTAATTTCTTCATCACGACCAATCACTGGGTCTAATTTTCCTTTATTGGCAAGTTCATTTAAATTTTTTGCATACTTAGATAAAGACTGAAACTGTGTTTCCTGGGTAGCCGAACTCACCGTCTCTCCTTTTCTTAATTCTTTAATAGCTGTGACTAAACCTTTTTCAGTTAACCCTTCATCTTTTAAAGTTTTAGAAGCAAGGTCATTCACTTGTAAAATAGCAATTAATAAATGTTCTACCGTTACAAACTCATCCCCAAATGTTTTGAGTGCTCCGTTGGCTTTTAATAAAACACTATTTAAATCTCTACTTACATTGGTGGCAGGCTCTCCAGTTAATTGCTTAGGCAAACCAGGCAAGAGTGCGTCCACTTTTTGATTTAATAAAAGAGGATTCAAATTATTTTTCTTTAAAAGAAATTCAGTGGAGCTGTCCTTGTCAGATAAAATTGTTTTTAATAAGTGCAGGGTTTCAATAGCCGCATTCTTATTATTATACGCTAATTGTTGTGCCGCTTGAATGGCCTCCTGTGCTTTAATAGTATATTGACTTAAATTCATAATCTTGTTTATTTATAACAAGGTATGTTCAAAAGCAGCGCCAATCTATGATATAAGTTATATTGGCATAAATAAACAAGTAAAACGGCATAAAAGTCAGTTTTGACAAGGTTTTTCTGCTATTTTTACATGCCTAATTATTTGCATTAAAACATTGAAATAATAGCTTTGAACGAATTTTCAAATACCGAATTCATTAAATCTGAAGCATTAAAAATGGGCTTTGATTATTGTGGTATTGCCGCTGCTAAAGAATTACCTGAAGATGCAAAAATTTTAGAAGCCTGGCTTCAAAAAGGTTTTCATGGAGATATGAGCTACATGGAAAATAATTTTGATTTAAGAATTGATCCAAGAAAATTAGTACCAGGTGCTAAATCGGTGATTACTTTTTTAAAAAATTATTACCCTCAAGAAGATTCCATTAATGAAGCAAATACACAAGATGCTAAAATTGCAAAATATGCTTGGGGAGAAGATTACCATGAAGTGATTAGAACGCAGTTATTTAATTTACTCGATACCTATAGAAAAAAAAATTGGCCCCATAGAAGGAAGAGGTTTTGTAGACTCTGCTCCTGTTTTAGAAAGAACATGGGCTAAACTTTCAGGCGCAGGCTTTATTGGTAAAAATGGAAATTTAATTCAACCTAAAACAGGCTCCTTCTTTTTTATTGCCACTTTAATTGTGGATCTTCCTTTAGTATACGACCAACCCATTGCAAAAGATTATTGCGGTACTTGCACTAAATGTATTGACGCCTGTCCTACACAGGCCATACTGCCGAACAAAACCATAGAGGCGAATCATTGCATAAGCTATTTTACCATTGAATTAAAAGCAGCTGAAATTAATACAGATAGAAATTATAATGACTGGGCCTTTGGTTGTGATATATGCCAAGACGTTTGCCCTTGGAATAGATTTAGCAAAGCACATAATGAAGATGCATTCAAACCGCTGACTGGGCTACTTGCTATGAATAAGGAGGCTTGGCTTCAAATTGAAGAAACCACATTTAAAGAAAGATTTTCAAAGTCTCCTTTACTGAGATCTAAATTAAAAGGAATTAAAAGAAATATTGAGTATCTAAAGAATAGAAGTTAGAGTGCGTTAATGGCTTCTTGTAAATGCTGTAATTCAATTTCCATTTTAGCCCCCAATACTTTATCGTTTAATAAAGTTTGAAATTTTTCCCAAGGATACCATTTTACATTTTGCTCAAAGGACCAATGTATAACATAAGTACTATCTTTTAAAAGCGTCCATTCAAATGTTACTAGGTATGGGCTTTGTCCTGTGGCAATCCATTCATAATTTACTTTATTAGCTGTCTTATCAATGAATCGAACCGTTTGTGTACCAATATGCGCTGTGTTATTCTCCAATACCACTTTATTTTCTTTCCAATCACTCATCCACTGGTTCCAATGACTTAAATCAGAAGTGAAATAAGCAATATTTGCTGCACTAGTATTTACCTCCACTGCTCTTGAAGCAATTACTTTAGAAGGGAATAGCAGTGAAATACCTGTAATTAGTAAACTTAAAATAACAACACTTATTATAACTAGCTTAATGTATTTCATTATTCCCATTTAAATATTTTAAAAGCAATACCATAAACCACTACTATCCAAATAAGTAAAAAGGATATATCTGGCCAAACTGAAAGTAAACTAGCTCCCTCAAAAGAAATATTACGCATAGCATTGTTAAAATGAGTCAGGGGTAATATTCTACAGAAGGGTTGCATCCAAGTAGGGAAGTTATCGATAGAGAAAAAAGTACCGGCTAATAAAAACTGAGGTAGCGTTATCAAGTTGGCAAAAGGAGGAATACTACTCTCATTTTTAGCTACCCCACTTACAATAAACCCAAAACCCATAAATAATATTAAGGCTATAAAACTTAATACCATGATACTTGCAAAAGTTACCCATCCATGCACCAATGTAAATTTAAAAGCAAAGTGACCAATGCCAATAATTATAATAGCAGTAATTAATTGAAACAGCACACGGCTTAAGGCTTCTCCTAAAATTATATAAAGCCTTCGAATGGGTGTTGCATAAAATCTTTTTAAGACTAATTGTTGTCTTAAATTAAAAAACAAGAAAGCCACCCCAAATACACCTGCACTTAACAATGAAAAACCTAGTTGACCAGGTAATACAAAGTCAATGGTTCTATATACTCTACCAGGCACTTGTTGCACATTATTATTCACCACTGCCATCGTAGGCGTGTTTGCAAAATTTTCTTGATTCAACTTGCTAATAACCGCATTTAATATAGACTTCACCAATTGTATATTTTGCGGATTCGCAGCTTCCGAACTAGTTAAATTAATAGTATAAGGGGTATTTATATTATTCGTTTTTTGAATAGAAATAAGTGCAGTTAAACGCCCTTTAGATAATTCACTTTTGATTTTTGTGGTATCGCCTTCTAAGAAATTGAAGCCCGGTATATTTTTGATAGAAGTATATACAGGATTTAGTGTGTCGGTGCCTTTGTCCATGGCCACTGTTACATTAATATTACCACCACTACTTAAAAAGCCAAACACTAAAATAAAAATAAGCGGAAAGGCAATGCTAAATATAACTGCTGAAGGACTTCTAAATATGGAGCGTAGGCTAGCCTTCGTAATGGCTAACATGGCTGTTAATTGACTGTATGGACGCATAGCACTAT
>CAITGN010000338.1:0-4750 GCA_903891965.1 uncultured Bacteroidota bacterium | reverse complement strand
CATTTAGAACACGATCAAATTTTTAAATACCAAAAAGCATTTGGTTATACCAAAGAGGATTTAGAAAATATCATTACACCCATGGCCACCGATGGCAAAGAACCTATTGGTTCTATGGGAACCGATACACCTTTAGCAGTATTAAGCGATCAACCTCAACATATTACTAGTTACTTTAAGCAATTGTTTGCACAAGTAACCAATCCACCTATCGATCCTATTCGTGAAAGAATGGTCATGTCACTAGCCACTTTCGTGGGAAGCCAAGGAAATTTATTGACAGAGGATCCGATGGCAAGTCACTGCGTTGCTTTAAAACATCCCATTTTAAACAACCATGAATTAGAGAAAATTAGAAGTATTGATACAGGGGTGTTCCAAGCCAAAACTTTACAATGTTATTTTAGAGCAGATGGCAAAGCAGGTTCTTTGAAAAAAGGATTAGATCGTTTATGTCGTTATGCAGTAGATGCTGTAGAAGATGGTTTCGAAGTTATTGTTTTAACCGACCGTTCTATTGACTCTGAACATGCTGCCATTCCAACCTTGCTTGCTTGCGCGAGTGTGCATCATCACTTAATTAGAAAAGGTTTAAGAGGTAAAGTGGGTATTATAGTAGAAGCAGGCGATGTATGGGAAGTACATCATTATGCATGTTTAATTGGTTTTGGTGCCACAGCCATTAACCCTTATATGGCGCTCTCTACTATTCGTGATATGAAATTGCACGATAAAATTAAATCGGAATACGACGCAGAAAAATTAAAGAAGAATTATATTAAAGCGGTGAATGAAGGATTGTATAAAGTATTCTCTAAAATGGGTATTTCTACATTACAATCTTATCAAGGCGCACAAATTTTTGAAATTATTGGCATTAATAAAGAAGTAGTGAATCGTCATTTTACTGGAGCTACTTCTCGCATAGATGGAATGGGCTTAGATGAAATTGCTAAAGAAATTTTAGCCAAACATGAATTGGCCTTTGCTAAAAAATCTTCCCCTATTGACCGTTTAACAGAAGGTGGTGTGTATCAGTGGAAGCGTCGTGGTGAATTTCATTTATTCAACCCACAAACCATTCATTTATTACAGCACTCTACTAAAATGAATGATTATCCTAGCTTTAAAAAATATTCAAAGCTTGTCAATGATCAAACAGAGAAAGCTTGTACACTAAGAAGCTTATTTGATTTTAAACCAACCCGTCCTTCTATTTCTATTGATGAAGTAGAACCAGCAAGCGCTATCTATAGACGATTTGCAACAGGTGCCATGTCCTTTGGATCAATTTCTTGGGAGGCTCATACTACACTTGCAATAGCCATGAACCGCTTAGGCGGAAAATCTAATACAGGCGAAGGTGGTGAAGATGAAATTCGTTATCAAAAATTACCGAACGGTGATTCTATGCGAAGCTCTATTAAACAAGTTGCGAGTGCAAGATTTGGTGTTACTAGTTATTATTTATCTGAAGCAGATGAATTACAAATAAAAATGGCTCAGGGAGCTAAGCCTGGTGAGGGCGGACAATTACCTGGTGATAAAGTAGACGATTGGATTGGTAAAACAAGACATGCTACTCCAGGTGTAGGCTTAATTTCTCCTCCACCGCATCATGATATTTATTCTATCGAAGATTTATCTCAATTAATTTTTGATTTAAAAAATGCGAACCGTGCTGCAAGAATTAATGTAAAATTAGTTTCTAAAGCAGGTGTGGGTACTATTGCTGCAGGTGTGACCAAGGCAAAAGCCGATGTAGTGTTAATAGCAGGTTTTGATGGTGGTACAGGTGCCTCTCCTTTAAGTTCTATTAAGCATGCAGGCCTACCATGGGAACTAGGATTAGCAGAAACACATCAAACCTTGGTAAAAAATAAATTAAGAAGTCGTGTGGTAGTGCAAGCCGATGGTCAAATGAAAACTGGACGCGATATTGCCATTGCAACTTTATTAGGTGCAGAAGAATGGGGCGTGGCTACTGCTGCATTAATAGTAGAAGGATGTATTATGATGCGCAAATGTCATATGAATACATGCCCTGTGGGTGTGGCAACACAAGACCCAGAATTACGTAAACGTTTTAAAGGAGACCCCGACCATGTAGTAAGATTCTTTGAATTCATTACACAAGAGCTTCGCGAAATTATGGCTGAATTAGGCTACCGTACTATTAATGAAATGGTGGGTCAAGTAGACGCCTTAACCATGCGTGAAAATATTCATCATTGGAAGTATAAGAATTTAGATTTATCTGATGTATTATATAAAGAGCCCGCTGAAGCAGGCGTAGGATTATATCAAACAGAAACACAGGATCATTTAATGTCTGAAGTATTGGATTGGCAATTACTAGCAGCTGCGAAACCTGCTATTGAAAAGAAAGAAAAAGTAAAAGCTTCTTTCCCTATTAAAAATACCGATCGTACTACAGGCACCATTGTTTCTAATGAAATAACAAAACTGCATAAAGCAGATGGCTTACCAGAAGACACAATTCATTTTAATTTTAAAGGAACAGCAGGACAAAGTTTTGGCGCCTTCAATACCAAGGGCGTAACACTAGAATTAGAAGGGGATGCGAATGATTATTTTGGAAAAGGATTAAGTGGTGCTCAACTAATAGTATATCCCGATAAAAAAGTAAGCTATATACCTGAAGAAAATATTATTATAGGCAATGTGGCCTTATACGGTGCCACTAGTGGTATTGCTTATATTAGAGGTAAGGCTGGCGAAAGATTTGCCGTGCGTAATTCCGGCGCTACAGTAGTAGTGGAAGGTATTGGCGATCATGGCTGCGAATACATGACAGGTGGTGTGGCAGTGATATTAGGCAAAACGGGTAGAAACTTTGGTGCAGGCATGAGCGGAGGAATTGCTTTTGTCTATGATGTTGAAAATAATTTTGAAGTTTTATGCAACAAGGAAATGGTTGAATTAGAAGCACCTGATAAAGAAGATGAATTCTTACTTAAAAAATTAATTCAAGCCCATTTTGATAAAACAGGAAGCGCGGTGGCTAAATTTATTTTAGCTGACTTTGAGAATCAATTAAAACAGTTTGTAAAAGTATTCCCTTCTGATTACAAAAAGGCCTTAGCGAAACAAAAATCAAAATTAGTAGCAACGAAATAAATAAGAATAGAAATAAGAATAGAAAATAAGAATAAAGGACAAGTATAAAGTATATGGGCAAGCCAACAGGATTTAAAGAATTTACGAGAGAACTCCCTACTAAAATTGCAGTAGCGGAGCGCAAGAAGAATTATAACGAGTTTGTTAACTTACTACCTGAGCAAAAGTTAAACGAACAATCGGCGCGTTGTATGAATTGCGGTGTACCCTTCTGTCACAATGGATGTCCCTTAGGTAATATTATTCCTGAATTCAATGATGCAGTCTATCGCAAAGAATGGAAAGACGCATATGAGATTTTAATTTCTACCAATAATTTTCCTGAGTTCACTGGAAGAATTTGTCCTGCCCCTTGTGAGAGCGCCTGTGTATTGGGTATTAATCAGCCCGCAGTAACCATTGAAGAAATTGAAAAACATATTATTGAAATAGCTTTTGAAAAAGGTTTTGTAACCCCTCGTAAACCTAAACTTCGTTCTGGCAAGAAGGTAGCCGTTATTGGCTCAGGCCCAGCTGGACTGGCCACTGCAGCACAATTAAACTATGCAGGACATGAAGTAACAGTGTATGAGCGTGATCCAAAACCAGGTGGCTTACTTCGTTTTGGCATTCCCGATTTTAAATTAGAAAAAACAGTAGTTGAAAGACGTATTAGTTTATTAGAAGAAGAAGGCGTTCGTTTTATTTGTAATGCGAATGTAGGGGTGAATATAAGAGTGAATGATATTATGCGTGATTATCATGCAGTGGTACTTGCTGGTGGTTCAACCATTCCAAGAGACTTAACTATTCCAGGCAGAAATTTAAAAGGCGTGCACTATGCCATGGAATTTTTAAAACAACAAAATAAAAGAGTAAGCACTATTCAAATAGAAGATGAAGATTTACTAGCCACTCAAAAAAATGTAGTGGTGATTGGTGGTGGTGATACTGGAAGTGATTGTGTTGGTACATCAAATAGACATAATGCAAAATCGGTGACGCAATTTGAATTATTACCTAAGCCGCCTGAAGCAAGAGCCGATTATATGCCATGGCCTACCTACCCTATGTTATTAAAAACAACTACTTCACATGAAGAAGGGGCTGAAAGAATTTGGGGTGTAGCGACCAAGGCCTTCATTGGCGATGATAAAGGAAATTTAAAAGCATTACAAATTGTTGATCTAGAGTGGAGCGCTAGTGCCGATGGGCGTCCTTCAAAATTTATAGAGAAAGCAGGAAGTGAAAGAGAAATTCCTTGTGAACTCGCTTTACTTGCCATGGGCTTCTTACATGCAGACCCCACTGGTATCATTGATGAACTAGGCGTTCAATTAGACGAAAGAGGAAATGTAAAAGCAACAGAACAAGCTTATCAAACCAATATTGCCAAAGTATTTACTGCAGGTGATATGCGTCGTGGACAATCTTTAGTGGTTTGGGCCATTAGCGAAGGCCGTGAATGTGCCCGTAAGGTAGATATCTTCTTAACTGGCTCCTCTTTACTAGAGTCAAAGGACAATAGCCTGTTTTTTCAGCAAGCATAACTGATGATATTACTTAAGATATTCAGTTTTTTTCCACATCTACTTTTTAATCAAACTAAGACTATTATCTAAAAGTCAAT
>CAITGN010000337.1:0-2164 GCA_903891965.1 uncultured Bacteroidota bacterium | reverse complement strand
TCAACTTCAACTATTCAAATAACGATCTACAATGGGATTATTTAATTTTTTTACGCAGGAAATAGCGATGGACTTAGGTACAGCCAACACGCTTATTATTCACAACGATGAAGTAGTAGTGAATGAACCTTCAATTATTGCTTTGAACAGGAATAATATGAAAGAAGTTTTAGGCGTGGGTAAAAAAGCATTGTTGATGCATGAAAAAACACATGAAAGTATTAAAACAGTTCGCCCCTTAAAAGATGGTGTAATCGCCGACTTTAACGCTGCTGAATTAATGATTCGCGAGTTGATGAAAATGATTTATCCAAAGAAGCCATTATTTCCTCCAAGTTGGAGAATGGTTATTTGTATTCCTTCTTCTATTACGGAAGTAGAAAAAAGAGCGGTGCGTGATAGTGCAGAACAAGCAGGTGCTAAAGAAGTATATATGATTCACGAACCTATGGCAGCTGCTTTAGGAATTGGTATTGATGTGGAAGAGCCTGTAGGAAATATGATTATTGATATTGGAGGTGGTACAACAGGTATTACAGTTATTGCACTTGCAGGAATAGTTTGTGATCAAAGTATTCGTATTGCAGGTGATGAGTTTACTGCAGATATTATGGAAGCTTTAAGACGTTATCATAGTTTATTAATTGGTGAGCGTACTGCAGAACAAATTAAAATTCATGTGGGTGCTGCTTTAAAGGATTTAGACAACCCTCCAGATGATATGCCAGTGAATGGTCGTGACTTAGTAACAGGTATCCCTAAACAAATTATGGTTACTTATCAAGAAGTAGCTGAGGCTTTAGATAAGAGTATTTTTAAAATTGAAGAGGCCATCTTAAAAGCCTTAGAAACTACACCACCGGAGCTTGCATCAGATATATACCGTAGAGGTTTATACTTAACAGGAGGTGGTGCACTACTTCGCGGCTTGGATAAAAGATTAAGTCAAAAAATAAAATTACCCGTGCATGTAGCAGAGGATCCACTAAAAAGTGTGGTGCGCGGAACAGGTATTGCACTTAAGAATTATCAACGCTTTCCATTTATCATGAGATAATACCAAATGAAGAATATCATTGGGTTCATAAGACAAAATTTTACTTTCTTTAGTTTTCTGATTCTTCAGATTCTGTCACTCGTCATGTTGTCTTCCAATAGTAAATCACATGAAACTTTTTTTGGCGGCTGGAGCAATCAAGTAACAGGAAACATTAATAGGTACTATTCAAGTTGGACTTACTTTTTTAGTTTAAAAGAAACCAACGAAAAATTGATTGCAGAAAATGCAAGCTTAAGAAATGAATTAGCACAAAACTTTGTAGGCTTTGACACTACTAAAAAATTAGGTACCCTTATTTTAAGAAGAGATAGTTTAGAAAAAATTAGAAAATTCTATTACTACCCCGCGAAAGTAGTGGGCAATACTTTTACGCTTCAAAAAAATTATATCGTTATTGAAAGAGGAAGCAAACAAGGTATCAAAAAAGACATGGCTGCGATTAGTCCTGACGGGAGTATTGTAGGTGTGGTGGTAGAAGTAAATGAAAACTATAGTACTATTATGAGTTTACTACATCGTAATAGTAAAGTAAGTGCCATGTTGAAAAGAGATAAGATTGCAGGTAGTATAGAATGGGATGGAGCCGATCCAAACATTTTAGTACTTAAAAATATTTCTAAAAGTGCAGCGCCTAAAGTGGGCGACACGGTTATCACCAGCCCCTACTCTTCGAATTTCCCTGCGCAGTTAATGGTAGGACGCGTAACCACCGTTATTCAAGACCCTTCAAGCAACTTTTTAACCTTGAATGTAAAGGCCAGCACTAACTTTTTTAATTTAGAATATGTTTATTTAGTGGAGAATAGAAGAATGGAAGATCAAAATAAAGTAAATATAAAGGAGGCAGGCAATGAATAATTTACTTAAAAATACTGCTCGTTTTATTTTGTTCTTACTAGTGCAAATTGTCATTTTAAATGAAGTGCCTCCAATTCATCAATTTATCACCCCCTATATTTATTTTGTATTTTTATTATGGTTGCCTTTTGGAACCAGTCGCATTAGCACCACCTTTCTTGGATTTATTTTTGGCTATAGTCTTGACTTATTTACCAAAACCCCTGGTTTACATGCAGCTGCCTGCGGACTATTGGGCTATCTCAG
>CAITGN010000336.1:0-6988 GCA_903891965.1 uncultured Bacteroidota bacterium | reverse complement strand
GTTTACCCGACACCATGCACCTTAAATTAGTGGAGCCCCTTAGGTATTTATTCAAAGATGAGGTTAGAAAAGTAGGCCTTGAATTAGGCATACCTGCTAACTTAATTAATAGACATCCTTTCCCAGGGCCAGGACTTGCCATTAGAATATTGGGAGATATTACTAGAGAAAAAGTGGCCCTATTACAAGCAGCCGACCATGTCTATATGAACGCCTTAAAGGAGTTTGATTTATACTCAAAAGTATGGCAGGCCGGCACCATTTTATTACCTGTAAAAAGTGTGGGTGTAATGGGAGACGAAAGAACTTATGAATTTACTATAGCCCTAAGAGCAGTTACCTCGGTGGATGGCATGACCGCCGACTGGGCACACTTACCATATGAGTTTTTAGCCCATGTAAGTAACGCCATTATTAATGAAGTAAGAGGTATTAATAGAGTTGTATACGATATAAGCTCTAAACCCCCTGCTACTATTGAATGGGAATAAATTAGTTTAAATTTATTTTAGTTTAAATTATTGATTTACAATAATTTACAAATACTAATTCAACTTTTTCTTTAAGCTTGTTATTTGATCTTGCAAATTATTGACTACACCAGCTAATTGGTCCACATTCCACATAGGCTGAGCACCGGCTTTATGTATGATATAGACTGCTTTCCATATCTCCACAATATCGGTAGCATTTACTTGATATGGCTCGTATAATGGATTGTCACTCAACAAAGTAAGCCTATCTCCATTTCCGTCATTGGGTCTGTCGTCGTTGGTGATTATACGCTTATAAACTACCCCATCTGAATTGGATACAACGATGTATGTATTGCTATTTTTTACCTCTTTAAAGCTGCCTACCTTCTCACCCACAATAACACTACCACTTGGGGTGGGCAACATACTATCTCCTATAATTTCAAAGGCACGATAGTCGCCTGGTGCCAACATAGGTAAAGTGAAAGTATTCAATTCATCTAAGAATTCTGGGTCGGCGTAGCCTGCTAAATAGCCCGCTGCTGCCTTTACAGGAACAAAGGGAACGATAGGTGCTAATGAATTCGATTTATCGGATTTAAGGGCGCGTCTGCGCTCTAAATAACTATTGCCTGAATTGCCTTCAGCGTCCCCATCCATAGCCCCCGTTTGGGATAAGTCTTGGAATAAGAACTGCTCTAAATTAATGGAGAATAAAGCGCATATAGACTCCATTACTTCGAGCCTTGGCTCCGCGCGCTCTTCTTCATAGGCGCCTACTAAAGAACGCTTAATTTGAAGCTGATTGGCCATTTCTTCTTGTGTCCATTCGCGCTGCTTTCTGATGTATTTTAAATTCTTTCCTGCGTATGACATAACTAATTATTTTAGTGCAATTTACTAATTTATTTAGTATTACCAAATATTTTTAGCATTTTCTTTATTTTGTTTCAAGTACCTATCTTGGTAACTTGCAGTATGGCAAAGACGAAAACAGAGAAACCGGTTATCTTAATTACCAATGACGACAGTATTAGCGCCCCTGGTATTAAGGCCCTTGTAGAGGCCGTAAAGGACCTAGGTAAGGTGATTGTGGTAGCCCCCGATAAACCTCAAAGTGGAATGGGACATGCCATTACCCTTGGGCATCATTTAAGATTACAAAAAGCACATATTGTTGACTGTGTAGAAGCCTATACTTGTAGCGGTACACCAGTGGACTGCGTAAAATTAGCGGTAGATAAAGTATTACATCATAAGCCTACTATTTGCTTAAGTGGTATTAATCATGGAGCCAACCACTCTATTAATGTAATTTATTCAGGTACTATGTCTGCAGCTTTGGAAGCTTCTATTGAAAGTATATCAAGCATTGGCTTTAGTCTTTTGGATTTAAGTATTGATGCCGATTTTACGGCAGCCAAACATTATGCGCGTATCATTGTCCAAAAATTACTAGCCGATAAAAACTTAGATAAGCATTTATGTTTAAATGTAAATATTCCTAAAGTGGCTACTAGCTTAATTAAAGGAATTAAAATTTGCAAACAGTCTTATGCTAAATACGATGAGAAATTTGTAGAAAGAACCGACCCCCATGGAAAAAAATATTATTGGCTAACAGGCGAGTTTGTCAATTTTGATAAATCAAAAGACACCGATGTTTGGGCTTTGAAAAATAATTATGTGAGTGTGGTACCTGTTCAATTTGATTTGACTAATCATGTGATTAAAGAAAAGCTTTCTAAAAAATGGAAATGGTAATTTCAACTGAATATAATTTAAAATGATGCGTACAGATAATTATATTGTAGGAGTATTGATAGGTTTACTCATGCCCTTTCTAGGTTTCTTCGGATTCTATGAATACAGGTTTAGTTTATTTACGGTTCAAGAATTCTTAGAACTATTGAATCAACAAAAGTCGTTACTCTCTGCCATGATAAGCATCTCTTTACTTATAAATGGCGTGGTACTTACTTATTTTTTTCAAAAGCAAAAAGACAAAACGGCTAAAGGAATATTTTTTACGACTTGTATTTACGCAATCATTGCCATTGCGTGTAAATGGTTTTTATAAATGAAATATTATATCATTGCTGGAGAAGCCAGTGGAGACTTACACGGAGCCAACTTAATTAAATCAATTAAGTCAATGGATCAGCATGCTGAAATTAAGTGCTGGGGTGGCGAACTCATGCAAGCAGCTGGTGGCGAATTAGTAAAACATTATAGAGACCTAGCCTATATGGGCTTTGCGGAAGTGGTTTCAAACCTATCTACTATTTTAAATAATATTCGTTTTTGTAAAAAAGATATTAAAGCCTTTGCGCCAGATGTACTTATTTGTATTGATTACCCTGGCTTTAATTTAAGAATAGCTAAATGGGCCAAACAAGAAAAAATAAAAGTGGTTTACTTTATTGCACCACAAGTTTGGGCTTGGAAAGAAAATAGAGTGCCTGCCATGCGTGCAAGCATTGACAGGTTATTATGCATTCTTCCTTTTGAGAAAAAATATTTTAAAGATAGATGGGATTGGGAAGTAGATTATGTGGGACATCCCTTAATGGAAGTCGTAGCAGCTCAAAATAATTTAGCACACCCCTTGCCTAGTTTGCAAGGTCAAAATATTATAGCACTTTTACCAGGCAGCAGAAAGCAAGAAATAGAAAAGAAACTGCCCATTATGTTAAGCGTGGCTATTCATTTTCCAGCTTATCAATTTGTAGTGGCTCAAGCACCGGGTTTAAATGACGAATGGTTTAATAGTTTAATTAGCCCTCAACTAAATGTACATGTTGTAAAAGCAAGTACTTATGCATTATTACAACATAGTAAGGCGGCTCTAGTCACTAGTGGCACGGCTACTTTAGAAACCGCTTTGTTAAATATACCTCAGGTGGTATGTTATAAAGGAAGCCCTATTACTTACGCACTTGCGAAATTTTTTGTGAAAATTAAATTTATCGCGCTAGTGAATTTAATCATGGAAAAAGAAGTGGTGAAAGAATTAATTCAAGACGAATTAAATACAAATAATTTAGTATTGGAATTAACAAAGTTGTTAGAGCATAGCAAAACGCAAAATCAAATAAGCGCCGATTATGCTAGTTTAAAAGAAATACTCATGACCGGCGAGAAGGCTACAGATGTCGCTGCTGAGATTATCATGGAGACCATTCAAAAAAAATAAGCTAGTCTAATTTGCTGGTTAGCCAGCTTTAATTAGCCATTTAAGAAAGCTTTACTTATTTTCTAAAAAAAGGAATGATTAGAAATTTAAATAGCATCACTAACAATGATACTATAAACATTAATAAGGATAAGCGATTCATGCCATGCATAGCCTTCATCATACCTGTTCTTTCTTGATTCGGATCACGCTTTACTATAAATAAGTACTCCCCAATTTGTCTTAAAAATTTCATAGGTTTCTTTTAATAAAGTTAGTTAAACTTGTTTTGCCAACCATGCTTTTAAATGGGCGGTAATTTGAACAGATTCAATTATAAATCCATCATGGCCATATACTGAATCAATAGCTACTAAAGTGGCATTAGGCATATGTTGTTCCATAAAACGTTGTTCGTCTAAGGGGCATAAGATATCGCTGTTAATTCCCATTATAAAAGTGGGGGTTTGAATAGTGCCTAATGTTTTAATTAAATCACCGCCTCTTTTACGGGCTAAATGATGACTATCCATTGACTTAGTGAGTAACCAATAACTATAAGCATTGAACCTGCTTACTAATTTATCACCTTGGTAATTGATATAAGAAGAGGCTTTAAAATTATCTATTTTTTCAGGATCCTCGTCGGTTTGTTTTTCTTGATAAATACCATAATTGCGATAAGTTAACATACCAATGGCTCTTGCTGCTTTCAATCCCTTTGCGCCAGCATTGGTTGTAGGTTCTTTCCATGTGCAATCGGCTTCAATAGCCAAACGTTGCGCAGTATGCACAGCTACACCCCATGCACTTTCTGAAGGAGAAGTGGCAATCAGGAACATTTTTTTAATAACGGCAGGCTCGTAAATTGCCCACTCTAATGCTTGATAGCCACCCATACTTCCCCCTAATAATAAGTCAATTGATTCAATACTTAAATGTGTTCTTAATAAAATATGCGCCTTCACCATATCGCGAATAGTCACAGTAGGGAAATTATCAAAACTAATATCGGTGCCAATTGTCTCAGCGCTTAATGGCCCTGTAGAACCATAACATGAACCAATAATATTTGCACAAACAATATAATAATCAGTTGGATTAATAATGGCCCCCTCGCCTACTAAACCCTTCCACCAATCGGCAGCATCGGAATTCGCGGTAAGCGCATGACATACCCAGGCCACCTTCTTACCCGGGCTATAAGTCCCATAAGTATGATAGGCAATGGTTAGCTTAGGCAGGCTCACCCCACATTCTAGGGTAAAAGCACTTTGATATTTATAGATCTTTGGCTCCATTTTTTCGAATTCTAATGCAAAGTAACTATCTATTTGAATTACATTTGCATAATCATTGGAATTTATATTTCAATTAACTAACAATTATTATTTTATGGCTAGGATGGTGGTGACAAGAATGAATGATGGATTTGTTTTTAATGCGGTGGACGAGGCAAATAATACCATGCGCATGGACATCCCTGTGGAGCAAGGAGGCCATGGCACTGGCCTTAGACCTATGCAAACTTTATTAAGTGCATTGGGCGCTTGCAGTGGTGTAGATATTGTAATGATTTTAAACAAACAAAAAGAAACCATTGAATTTTTTGAAATGATCATTGATGGAGAACGCGAAACAGGAAAAGAACCGGCCTTATGGTCGACTGTGCATATGGTATTCAAATTTAAAGGAAGTATGACCCAAGAGAAAGCAGAAAAAGCTTGCGCCTTGTCCATAGATAAATATTGTTCAGTAGCAGCTACCCTAAGAGCAGCAGGTGCTGTTATTAGCTGGGAAGTGGAGCTAGGATAAATAAATGAAAAAAGAATTAGTACATTAAACTATTTGTATGAAGCATACACAATCAAAATTAATTAGAAAGCAGATTCCAAGAACTGCCGAAGGGGAACATGCGAGTCCTTTATATCTTACAAGTAGTTTTTGTTTTGATAATGCAGAAGATATGCGTGCTGCTTTTGCAGACGAAACGGATGTGAATATTTATAGTCGTTTTTCTAATCCGAATGTACAAGAGTTTGTAGACCGTTTATGTATTTTAGAAAATGCAGAAGCAGGCTTTGCTACTGCTACTGGAATGAGTGCAGTATTTGGCTCTTTTATGGCCTTATTAAAAAAAGGAGATCATCTTTTATCTTGTGATTCCATTTTTGGAAGCACGCATACCGTAGTTTCTAAATACTTACCAAAATATGGTATTGATTTTAGTTATGTAAGTGCTAATGCCACTGCTGCTCAATGGGAAGCAGCCATTACGCCTCAAACCAAAATGATTTATTTAGAAACACCTACGAATCCTGGATTAGAAGTGATTGATATTGCCATGGTAAGTGCCATTGCTAAAAAGCATAATATAATTTTAAATGTAGATAATTGTTTTGCAACACCCATTGGTCAAACCCCCATCAATTTAGGTGCCGACATTGTTATTCATTCAGCCACTAAATGGATAGATGGGCAGGGCCGTGTTTTAGGTGGTGCCATTGTTGGTCGCAAGGACTTAATTCATGAAATGTATTTATTCTGTCGCGCTACTGGTCCTTCTTTATCTCCTTTCAATGCATGGGTATTAAGTAAAAGTTTAGAAACTTTGGAAGTGCGCATGGAAAGACATTGCAGCAACGCCTTATTTGTTGCTGAAAAATTAGAAGGACATTCAAAAATTAATTTTGTTAAATATCCTTTCTTAAAATCCCACCCACATTATGCCATTGCTAAAAAGCAAATGAAAAATGGCGGAGGTATAGTTTGTTTTGAAATAAAAGGTGGCATTGAAGCAGGCCGCCAATTTTTAAATAATATTAAAATGTTATCGCTTACTGCTAATTTAGGCGACACAAGAAGCATTGCTTCCCACCCTGCTAGCACTACACATGCAAAACTTTCCCCAGCAGAACGCGCTGCGGTAAGTATTAGCGATGGCTTAATAAGAATATCGGTTGGCCTTGAACACAAAGACGATATTGTGGCCGATATACTACAGGCTTTAGAAGCCTAAGTCCAAGATTTTATTCATCAATATTATGCCCCTTCAATGGGGCATTTTACATTATTTTAAGTATATTGAATTCGCAAAAAACAACTCAACAATGAAGACTAAGATTGGTGTAATGCTCTCCTCCATGATGTTCTTACAATATTATGTTTGGGGCGCTTGGTATGTGACCATGGGTACCTATATGGGTGAAGTATTAAAATCATCGGGCGTGGATGTGGGCGCTGCCTATAGTGCTGGCGCTATTGCTACCATTATTAGCCCATTTTTTGTAGGGATGATTGCCGACCGATTTTTTGCAGCTCAAAAAATTATGGGGGT
>CAITGN010000335.1:0-2412 GCA_903891965.1 uncultured Bacteroidota bacterium | reverse complement strand
TACACGGCCTTAGCTAATGCTGCTTGTGATTTTATAGTTTCAATATTTTGACTTGCTGCAGCTGCACTTTGTTTAATTAGGCTATTGTCCAATTGTAATATTATTTGACCTTTTGTAACCATGTCTCCTCTTTTTACAAATAAGGCTTTTACTTGACCGCCACCTGCACGAGGGGTTACAAAAGAAACGCTTTCAGATTCTACCTTTCCTTGTAGTTCAATATAATGGGTGAAATCTTGCGTGGCAAGAGGAGTTACTGCAACAAGTATTGATTTTGCTGTTTCTGCACCACCTGCTTTTTCAATTTCTTTTTCAAGCGAAGCAATTTTTGCATTCAAACTAAGACTTTCTTTTTTCAAGGAAGCTAAACTTGCTTTTTGCTTTTCTAAGCTAGTTCCACCACCGCAGGCAATGGCGAATAAAATTAAAGTACTTGTTAAGACTGTAGAGATATTTTTCATTATTGTTATTTTAATATTTTTATTAGATCTTGAATTTTATAATTTTCCAGTGGCTTTTAATAAGTCTACTTTTGAAATTAAAGCGGTGTAGAGTGCATTCATGTAATTATTCTGCGCACTTACTAAATCGGCTTGTGCAGCAGAAATTTCTGTATTAGAACCCGTGCCTGCTTCAAATTTCTTTTTTGTTTGTTGATATACATTTTCAGCTAATTGCATATTCTTTTTTTGGAATTGCACCGTAGCTACCGATGACATATAATTTAATTTCGCTTGTGTGATTTCGTTGTCTATATTATTTTTTAAAGCAACTATTTGATTTTCTATTTGCTTTAATTCAATCTTCGTTCTTTTCACTCTTGCCTCTCTAGCAAAGCCATTGAATAAGGGAAGATTCACGTTTAAACTTACTAATGAAGTAGTAAACCAGTTGCCACCTTCAAAAAAATCAAATGTAGAACGTTGCGCATTTTTAGAATAAGCCCCAGACATACTTACTGTAGGTAAATAACTTAATTGATAACGCTTCACATTATAATCTGTTAACTTTCTTACAGCGTTGATGTATTGAAAATCTTTTCTTACGCCATACTGAAAATCATTTTCTACTAATACATCGGTACTTAAACTTTGTTCATTAATGACATCAGTCAATTCAAGACTATCTTTCACTGGCATGCCCATTAACATCTTTAATCCCATAAAACCAATGGCTACAGCGTTATTTGCTTTAATTTTTTCGGTTTGTAAATTGTTTAATTGAACACTTACTTTATCTACATCTAATTTCTCTGCAAAACCATTCTTATACATGATTTGCGCATCTTTAGCTAGTTTATTTAAACGCTCAATATTGGCATCTAAAATGTTTATCTGTGTTTTACTTGCCGATAACTGGTAGTATATTTTATATATATTCGTTTTAATCGCTTCTTCCGTGACTGCTGCATTTTTTCTTTGCATATCTAAAGAAGTTTCACGTGCTTGTAAGGCTACAAAAACTTGACCATCAAAAAGTAATTGTTGAAAATTAGCGCCATAGTTCGCATTGAACTTTGTACCAAACTGAACAGGGATAAAGGTACCTGCTGCGCCGCCAAATATTTGTGCGGGTAATAATGAGGTAGGTATTTTTAAATAATCGGTACCACTTACATTTGTTCCAATAGTCGGATAAGCAGCTGCTGCAATTTCTCTATTGGTTTGCACTTGTACATCTATGGCTAATAAAGAATTTTTTACTTGTACATTATTTTTTTGCGCAAAGGCCACACAATCATTTAATGAAAAAGAATGTAAGGGTTTAATTTCTGTTTGCGCATAAAGTTGTTGGCTTTGAACAATAACAACTAGTAGGAGGAATAGATATTTCATTTTATATATAATTTTGCTTTTGTATTTTATTTTGAATTAGTTAATTTATAGGCGTCCATTAATTTATGACCTTCTAAAGTGGCAACCCCATAAACAAAGTGTTCAATAATTTGTAAGTTCACTTTTAGCATATCAAATTTGGAAGGATGAAAAACATGTATATTAAAAGGAATCAAACTTGTTTCTAATCTGTATTTAGAAAGAATGGTTACATCCACATCTTTTCTATACAAACCTTCTGCAATGCCTTTTTCTAAATTTTTGCTAATCATAGAAAAAATAAAATCGTCTTTATGGTTTTTAATTTTCTCAAAGGCCAAAGGATAATATTTTTCAATCTCAAATAAGGCAAGGGGATTCATTCTATTAAACATTTCCTGAATCACAGTCATTAATAAGAATATTTCATGCACGGCATTATCTGCAAGCTTCATGCTTTGATTACAAATAGTAGCATGGTTGGCTAGTTCAAATTCCACTACGGAACTCACCAAGGCATCTTTGTCCTTATAATACTGGTAAATGGTCTTTTTGCTTATGCCCAATTGAGTAGCCAAGTCGTCCATGGTAACATGTT